>JAFVBZ010000113.1 GCA_017479645.1 Ruminiclostridium sp.
AGCCGAGGGCTTCTTGAAGGTAGGCTTCTCGTTTTTCTTGTCTCCTGCCTGACTGGTCTGAGTAGAACCTGCAGCAAAGAGGTCTGCAAATTCACCGAAATCATCTGCTGCCGCGTGGCTGGGCAGAGTCTTTTCTTCATCGAAGTTAAGGTCAGTGGGTGTAAGGTCAATATTAGCTGCCTTTTCTGCTGCCTTTGCATCTGCCATCATGTTGGCGAGGGTATCATCGTCAGCGCTGTTCGGATTTATAGCGATATCGAAGATATCTTCACCAAGGTCTTTGCCCTTGTCGATGTCCTTTGTCTCGTCAATGGGAGTAATATCGAAATCGCCTCCGATAGGCTCGGGAGCAGCATCAAGCGAGAAGTCATCAACCATACCCACGCCTTCCATATTGATAAGCGGGATATCTCCGGACATATCGTCGTCCTTGGGTTCGGTAAGGAAGAAGTCCTCGAAATCGGAATCGAGACCGGGACGGTCAGCCTTGTCAGCCTTTGCGGGAGCCTTCTTGGGAGCTGCCTTTGTCTCCGGCTTGGAATCATCAAATACAGGTGCGGTGATAACATCGGGCATATCCGACATAAGATCGTCATCGCTGGGTATGTCAGTTTCGGGGCTGTCGATGGACATAGAGCTTATTATATCGCTGTCGCCGAACTCATCGTCTTCTTCAACTGCACCGCTGTTTTCAAATGTTGTTTCAACCTTGATCTTCTTCTTGAGTTCTTCAAACTTGTCAAGGCTGAACTTCTTCTCATCGAATACAGGAAGATCGAGCTTTGCCTTGATATCTCCTACAGCAAGAGCGATCTCTTCGCTGATCCTGCCAATGGGCGAGAGATCAGCAGCAGAAGCCTGAACACCTGCAGCAGCCTGTGCTTCGCCGATCTTACCCTTTGCGCCGTCGATCTGACTCTGGGTATCGGAAACGAACTTGGTGATTCCGTCGATCTCGGACTTGGCACCGTTGAGGGTATCATTGAAGCCGTTCATCTGCTGTGTAGCGGCAGTGATCTGACCGGAAGTATCTGTCATAGCCTTTGAAGCTTCGGAGATAAGGCTTGTGGTCTCATTCATCTGTCTGGAAGCTTCGCTTATCTGACCGGAGGTTTCGGTCATAGCCTTTGAAGCCTCGGAAATAAGACCGGTAGTCTCGTTCATCTGCTTTGAAGCCTGATTGATCTTTTCGGTAGTTTCGTTGATAGACTGAGCAAAACCGGTTATCTGCTCGGTTGTAGAGTTTATCTGCTTGGAAACGGAATCTATGCGGCTTGTTGTTTCGGAGATCTGCTTTGCAACAGTATCTATCTGACCTGTGGTCTCATTGAACTGCTTGCAGATACCGTCGATATTGCTTGTTACCGTGGTTATCTGGGAATTTACGGAATTGAACTGAGTGGAGAAGGAATCGAAGAGGGCAGTGAGAGCGCCGATCTTTTCGGTAACTTCCTTTACTCTTGCAGCAGAGCTTGCCTGCTCGTCATTTGTCTTCTTGATCTGAGCATCGAGTCTTGCCTTAACGTCATTGAGCTTGTCTGCCTTTTCCTTGAGTTCGGACTGAACATCAGCCTTGTACTTGTCGCAGGCTTTTACTGTTTCTGCAGCATAGTTCTTTGCTGCATCTATGATCTCTTTTGCGTAAGCGCTTGCTTCGGACATTACTTCATCGGCATTGCTGGTAGTAACGGCTTTGCCTGCGGATCCGCCGCCGTTTTTCTTGAGTTCGAGATACTTTGCCTTGAGCTTTTCAAACTCTTCACGGACTTTCTTCTCGGACATCTTAGCCATAGCGCATTCCTTGTCGAACTTAGCGACATTTCTGCGCTCGTCAAGAACACTCTTGCGGAGTTCCATGATCTTCTTATCGCTTTCAGCCTTAAGATCTGCGATAAGTTTCTTGGTTTCAGCTGTGCTGTCCTTTATAATAGGTGCAGATGCATTGGCTGCAGCCTGTTCAGCGGTCTTTTTCTCATTGACTGCGCGCGCTGCCTCCCGGTTTGCATCGGCAAGATTGGTCTGAAGGTTGCTTATACGGGTCTCAAGTTCCGCACGTTCTTCCTTCATCTGCTTTCTGAGTTTGTTTATGTAGAGATTTACCTCGTTTTTGTCGAAGCCGCCCATGACGGTCTTGAAACCGACACCTTCGCTGTTCGGTTCCTTCTTTTCCTTGGACTTATCCTGTTGTTTAGCGTCTGCCATAAAGCTACCTCCATAAATTGGAACCTACCGCGAAAGATACGACAAAAAACGGGGCACAGTTCCCTAATATTTATATTATAACAAAACTTATCCTATCTTTCAATAGTCATTATTGATAAAAATGCACAATAATTTTTTATCTTTTCAAAGAAATTCAGTTTTTTTTGAAAAAACTATTGTAATTTTTCCGGAAATGTGTATAATAGAATAGAAGAGGAATAGTCTGAACTTAAGTTCAACTGCCGTGCATTATGCCGGCATCATAATATCTTAAAGGAAGGTAAGTATAATGCAGGATAAAACAATGACGTTCTCCGTCAAGGACGAGCGTGATCACGAGATGAAAGAGATCCTCACCACAGTTTATCAGGCTCTCAACGAGAAGGGCTACAACCCTATCAACCAGCTTGTAGGCTACATACTGTCCGAGGATCCGACATACATAACCACATACAATAACGCAAGAAGCCTTATCAGACGCATAGACCGTGATGAGCTTCTCCAGGCTCTTGTTAAGAATTATCTCGGCGAATAATTGTTTCAGAAATTGCAAAAAAACCGCGGAAATTGCTCCGCGGTTTTTTTATATATTTGAATCAATAGCTTCAATAACATATTCATACTCCGGAAAATCGGAACGTATGCGCTTTCTGCATCTTTCGAGAAATCCGTTCCTGTAATCATCATTATCCCGCATAGCCTGCTTGGCGCCCCAGAGATGAGTATAATCGTCCTGCGCTATGAACAGCCTGTCCATATCCATCAGCGTGTTTATCTCCGTTCCGGTCAGTTCGCACAGCATTGCGAGAAGCCGCTGTTCGGCAAAGACCATTCTGCACAGCCGGTCATCGCATCTGTTCTCGGAAGCCGCCTTCATGAACGCGATAGCCTGGTTTGCATAAAATGTGCGGAAAGATGAGTCGGGAATGTAGAGAAATGCCGTGTTGCAGGGAAGTACCTGCTTGTCGAGCCGGTCAAGAAGCGGGAAGCCCTGTACTCCGAAAAGAGAAGGATCCGGGTAGATATCGGGGGAGAGGTATTCGCGGTGCGCTGTGGTTACTGCTGTTTCCGACAAAGCAAGCGTCTTCCAGATTATGAGGTCTTCATCTACAAGCGCGGCATTATCGGGAATATCCCGGAGTGCGATAAGCTTGCCTGCCGCCCAGAACATCAGCGGGTCAATGCCTTCAATGTCCTGCGGTATTATCTCGCTTATTCCGTTCCAGACCTTTTCAAGTCCGCACTTGCGGTAGTAATCGGCAGCCACGCTGTCCGTTATCATAAAGATATCGCCGTTCATCTTGCGCCACTGGAGTGCGGAAATGACTTCACAGTAAAGGCTGAACTTTTCTATGGAGAAATTCGAATCCGGATGCCGCGCAAAGAACGGCGCTGTTGAGTTTACATGTATTCCGTTCATATCAGATTGATCCCGTATCCGTAAGCGTTGAGCGGGCAGGAGGAAAGATTTATGAGCGTTCTGTGGTACTCCTCGGCTGTAATCACTACGCCGTCCGCACTGCGGTAGAAGCTTCCCTCACCAAAGAACGCGCCGATGCTGCCGAAACTTCCTGCTGAGCCGGAGAATAGACCGGACAGCATGGATAATGCAAACGAACCTGCATAAAAGCTCTTGTATGAGCCGTATCTGCCGAAGTTTCCGAAGAAGCGTGAAAAACTGCTTATATTGTAAGAGCCGACGTAGAATGAAGATGTACCCTTGCCGAATGCGGAGAGACCGGCTCTGAAAAGCGCAGTAAAACTGCCGGAAGATGACACGTTTAGTGCCTGTCCGGAAACAAGTGCGGCATAGGAGCCTGCGCTTATGCCGGAACCGTAACCGATACCGGAGAATTGTGATTCGGCTGTATAGAAAGAGCTGACTGCTCCGAACGAACCTTCATTTGCTGATGTAAAAGCGTTTGTAAAGGAGCAGATATCGCCGTAAAACGAGCCTATGTTGCCGTAAAATGAACCGGTGCAGATTCCAACTTCGCCAAATCCGGCATTTTCCGCCGGTACGGTGATCTCTGATCGGCTTAGATCTTCTGATCTGTCATATACCGCGTCCTTGTCCGGTGAAACGCCGAAAGCATACTGAAGCTGAATGCCGATATCGCGGTCAGGATCTATTTCCGAAAGGCGCTTGACAATACTGTCCTCTCCTGCGTCGGAAAGCCACTTCATGAGGCTGCCGCCGCGGAAATATCCGATGAGAACGTCGGTATCGAAATTTTCACGAAGCTCTCTGATATTGCGGACTTTCCTGCCGTTCAGCCAGAGATACCAACTGCATTCTCTCATCGGATAATCACCTCGCTTTACATAAAATAGACGACATTTAATGCCTATTATTGGCAATTTGCAGACTAAAAGTCATTTTTAGGCATAATACTGTTTATACATTATACCACAATAACATCTTTTTTGCAATAAAAATGTCGAAAAAAAGTTGTAAACCGAATGATTTGTCATAGTTAACAAAAACTAACAATGATAGATGTGTATTATTAGCAATGCAACAGACTTATCTTATAAGCTTGACCCCTATCACAGTCATATCGTCGTCTTCATTCTTGTCTGCGGAAAGCCTCAATGCTTCTCCTGCGGTTTCCACTATGCTGCCTATATCTGCGTTCTTATCCCGCATTACGATCTGTTCAAGCCACGTTTTGTCAAACTCGGCGCCGTCGCTTGTCATTATAATGATGTCACCCTCCGAAATGCGGAACAGTTTTCCTCTGTAATCGGCTTCAAAGCTTATTCCGAGCGGGATACCTTCCTCGCCGATCTCCGCGAAAGTCTCACCGCAGCGCACATAGGTTGACGCACCGCCTGCCTTGCAGAGAAGCACATCGCCGGTATTCAGGTCGATCCTGCACAGGTCAAGTGTAGCGAAGCTTTCATCATCGGATTTCACGAGCAGGGAAGTATTGAGCATCTCAAGTGACGCATCAAGATCGATCCCGGCTTTAAGCATCTTTGTCAGCATACCGCAGGAGAATGCGCTGTCGATGCGGGCTCTGCTGCCTGTACCCATTCCGTCCGAAAGGATCATATACACGCTTCCGCGCCCGTCGTTGAAGCATTCCGAGCAGTCCCCGCTGTAAGAGCTCCCGGCACGGTTCCTGCGGAATACCTTTATCTGCGCATCGTACTTTGCACGCTCTGATATGGTGATGTGGCTTCTTTCAGCACCTTCAGTGATGACGGGAAGATCGAACTCGTGCCGGAGCGAGAAAGAAAGCCTGTCTGCAAGCTCCTCCGGCGATATCCGAAGATCTCCCTTTCCGTAAGCATCAACACAAAGCCTGCCGCTTATTACCATAGCTATCACCGAAGGCTTGTACAGTCCTGCGTCAGAGAAAACGGATTCGGCTTTTACCGCAGCTTCTTCGTCGTATGCATCGCAGCTGCCGATATCCTCCGACATCTTTTTCAGCATCTTGCCTGTTGCTCCGAGCTGTGCGGTAAGAACATTCCTCATCTCTGCTACTTTTCTCGAAGCGCTCTCGGCTGAACAGTACACCGCATACTGCTTGTTAAGCGCTTCCGCAAGTCTTTCACGTTCCGGACAGGAAGAACCGATATGCGCACCGAGATCCGATGCACTTAGGAAAGATCCTTTCCGGAGCATACCGACAGCCTTGTTCATAACATCGGCAGTCTCGTTGTACATTTTGCCCCAGCATTTCATATTGGAGGGACAGCTCTTGCATACCTTGTCGGCAGCCTTGTTATAGACCCATGAAATATCGCGGATATTGTCCGATTCGAGCGCATCTGCTGTCCTGATCACAGCCGAGCGCATTTCATCTACTGTTTCGCTCATGTACGCAAGCTTATCCCCGAATGCCGAGTATGATGCAGCCGCTGACACAAGTTCCGGTTTATCGGCAAAGGCGGCGAGAGGCGAAAAGCGCTCAGGGATTATCATATACAGAACAGAAGCCGCTATTGCTGACATTGCCGCTGTTCCGTTCGTTTCGGTCATTCCGGTGATGATAAGTCCGGCGCTTACAGTGAAAATGAATGCACAGGAGCGGGTTATCTTCCCATACTTTCCGAGAAGCATAATGACCGGTGCCGATACGGAGATCATAATGCAGGAAGCAGCGAAATCGGTATTTCCCGCAGCTACTCCTGCCGATGACAGAACAGCGCAGACTGCTGACATCGCACCGGCCTTTACTTCGGAAGAATACAGCACTGCGAGTACAGAAAGGAATACGCCCGCATTGATAACACCGATCTGAAGACTTGTAAGCGCAGCGGTCAGAAGCACGAAAAGAACGCATACCGCTGCCGCAGAACCTATTTTCTGACCGGAAACGGCAGCTCGTAATCCCGTATCACGGAGCTTGTCCGCGCAGTAAGCAAAAACTGCCGCAATGACGGCGAAAGCAGCGGAGATAAAGATCTCATAAACTCCGTGCGCTCCGAGAAAGTTTGCGGCAAACACGGCGAGTCCTGCTGCGGCTGACATTATTATCCGGAAGAACTCCGAGGTCTTTTTCGGTGCGAATATGCCTGTTATCAGCTTGAGTATGGTAAGAACGCCCATTGCGGTTATGTAATGAACGCAGGTCTCAAGTCCGCCGTTTATCGTGTATCCTGCTGCAGCTCCTACAAACAGGAATACGCTTCCGAGTCCGTTAGCAGAGGCAATGCAGGCTGCGGCAAAGGGTGCCGGATACCCGAAAAGCCTTGTAAGACCGAGGAGAAAACCTGCCGCGCTCAGAGCAGCTCCCTTTAAAAAGCCAAGATCCCTTTCTCCGACAGAATGTTCCGAAGCAATACTTCTTTCCATTTTCAACGTCCTTTCGCTTTTGAATAGTACATCAATAATACCATACAAAAAGCGAAAAAACTGTCGGATAAAGGGATCTCTTTATTTTTTGCCGGCTATAGCCTCACAAAGAGCGACAAGATCTTCCATTTTGAGCTCTTCCGGGCGTGCAGTCTGCTTAATGCCGCATTTTACGAGCATTACCGCAAGCTCCTGTTTCGGAATGCCGAGTGCCGAACTCAGCGGGTTAAGTATCTGTTTGCGTCGCTGGGCGAAAGAAGCGCGGACTATCCGGAAGAAAAGCTTCTCGTCGCTGACGTTATATCTCGGTTGTTCCGGGATATCGAGCCGTATCACGGCGCTGTCAACGTTAGGCGCAGGCATAAAGCTTCCGCGGTTCACTCTGAATAGCATTTGCGGTTTGCTGTAATAATTCACAGCCGCCGTTACCGCACCGCACTCTCTTGTTCCCATTTCGGCGCAAAGCCTGTCAGCGGCTTCTTTCTGCACCATTACAGTGATCGATCTTATCGGCGGACGCTCTTCGAGCAGCTTCATTATCACGGGCGATGTGATGTAGTAGGGAAGGTTAGCGCAAACCACAATCTCATCGTATTCCGGAATTTTTTCTTTTATAAGCGCAGAAAGGTCTGTTTTCAGTATATCTCCGAACACGATCTCTATATTGTCATGATCGGCGAGAGTCTCTGCAAGCACCGGTTTCAGCCGTTCGTCGATCTCTACCGCGATAACTTTGTCACAGCGCTCGGCAAGTTCTTTTGTAAGTACGCCGACACCCGTTCCTATCTCTATCGCCGCTGTACCGGACTTACAGCCTCCCATTTCAGCTATTCTGGGGCAAACGGACGGGTTTATCAGAAAGTTCTGACCGAGTGCTTTGGAGAAAGTGAACCCGTTCCGGCTCATCACGTCCTTTATTGTGCCAATATTCGTAAGTTCCATATTTCACCTGTAAAAATCTACTGCAGGGACTTGCGCGGTGCAGGGGAATATCAATGTTATTGTTTATGTTCCGCCCGTATTATCGACTTGGGCGGGAAGGCAGTGTGATAAGGTATATAGTACCTCTCGACCGCGCGGTTGGCTTTTCTTGTCGCTGTCATCTGCGAGTCGAACATCTCCGCAGGCTCAAAAACTACCGGATCACCTTTAGGCGGGAGAATTTCCAGTCTGCTGTCAAGGGTGAAGAAGTTGCGCTGTGTTATGTTCAGCATACCGTTTTCGTATCCGTCTATAATACCCACAAAGTCGTATTCACGGTAATAACCGCTGTCCTCATAATGCTGTTCGGCATCGCCGTGATCGTAGAAGAAGCCGGTGCAGTAGGGCCTGTGACTTACGCGGTATGCCTCGGAGAGAATGTTATCAGGGACTTTCTCACCTTTCAGCGCATGACCGAGAGCTTTTTTATATGCATTGCTCATTACCGCGGTGTAGTATGCGGATTTTGCGCGTCCTTCTATTTTAAGGCTTGAAACTCCCGCTTCGATCAGATCGTCAAGGTGTCCGAGCATACAAAGGTCTTTCGCGTTGAAAACGTATGTACCTCTGTGATCCTCGGTGATCTCAAACAGTTCCCCGGGGCGCTGTTCTTCCGTAAGATAGTATTTCCACCTGCACGGCTGCGCACATTCGCCGCGGTTGGCATCACGATTTGTCAGATACTTTGAGAGCAGGCATCTGCCGGAGAAAGACACGCACATTGCGCCGTGAACGAAAACTTCGATTTCAAGATCGTCCGGGATATTTTTCCGGATCCTTGCAATATCGGAAAGGGAAGTTTCCCTTGCAAGCACAACTCTCTTCGCGCCGAGCCGGTAAAGCTCATTGGCGGTAGTGTGGTTCATTATTCCTACCTGCGTGGACATGTGGATATCAAGCTTCGGTGCATAGCGTTTTGTCATTGCCATAACACCGAGGTCAGCTATAATAGCAGCGTCGATGCCTGTCTCATAAGCGGCGGCGATAAATTCCGGGAAAGCTTCGGCTTCGTCGTTAGTCGGAACGGTATTGCAGGTAAGATATACCTTTGCGCCGCCGTTATGCGCGTACTTTACCGCATCTGCAAGCTGTTCCATGCTGAAATTCTTGGAACCGGCACGCATACCGAAAGTCTGTCCGCCCACATATACAGCATCACAGCCGAAATCAACAGCCGCTTCGAGACATTCTCTGTCTCCGGCGGGTGAGAGTATTTCCGGGATATTATTCATTTGCTTCACTCTCCCTGACCGGCATTTCCGAAGTCTGATCCCCCGGAGTGATCTGAGCGAGAAGAAGATTCTGCTCATGTTCTTCCTGCGTAGCCGCGTAATAAATATCTCCGGTCTCTTCATTGGCGCAGAAGTAGAAGTATGGGGTATCGGGAGCGTACAGAACTGCGTTTATCGCATCAAGACCCGGATTGCATACAGCGCCGGCAGGAATACCCTGGCAGACGTAAGTGTTGTATGCGTTGTAAATGCGCTGTTTAGCGGCATCTGTACCTTTGATATAAGGCTTTATATCATTCTCGACATAGAGAACAGTAACATCGGACTGGAGATACGGGTATTCTGCGGAATTGCGGATTCTGTTGAGGAAGACGCTTGCTACCTGTTCCATATCCTCCGCATATCCGGCTTCTTTCTGAACAATGGACGCAAGGGCTATGATCTCGTCGAGAGTCATGTGCATCTCACCCATTTTCTTGTACATACTTCTTGTGATCTTTTCGTTGAAGTTGGAGTACATCTTTTTAGCGGCTTCTTTTGCGTTTTCCTCCGACTCCTTACGCATCTTCTCGTACGCTTCTTCGGCAGTCTCATTTTTGCCGGGCTTTCCGCCTGTTTCCATAGAGTTTACGATGTAGAATTCGTAGGTATCGGGGAAGAGGTAGCCTTCAAGCTGATTGTATTTGAGCGAATTTTCCTTGACTCTGCGCTCGAAATCGTAGTTGTTCTGGATATTCCTGTAATACTTCTCAAAATCTTCAGCGAAGCATACATTGTTCTCTTCGAGGAGCTGTCCGATCTCATGGGCAGTCATACCCTCAACAATACGCACGTTCACAGTCTTGACGGCTGTCGTCTTTGTGCGCAGTATTGACAGGAGTGTGCTGTACGACATAGTGGAACTTACAGTATATTTTCCTGCGATAAAGTCACGCTTGTCCTCATTGTTTTTCAGCTTATCGGCAAAATCCGCATAAGCCTTGAAGAACTTTGCGTCACTTATAATATTGTTCTCTGAAAGGATTGCCGCAACGGTTGAGATGTCCGCATTGTCCGGAATGGTAACGTCTATCTTGAATTCCTGCGCACCCACTCCCGTAAAATCAAGCGCCCATTTCACAAGATATGTGGAGGCGTAGGCTGCACAGCCGAGTATTGCCGCACAAAGCAGCAGTGCAACAAGAATATAAGCAAGGGTACGGGTGCTCTGCTTCTGGCGTTCATAACCGAGCCGCAGACGCGCGATCCTCTGTTTTTCCTCGCGTTTCTCCTCTTCCTCAGCTTCCACATCGTCTATCATAGAAACGCTTCTCTGGCGAGGGTCATTGACTGCGTTCATAAGACGGGTAGCGGTCTTGTCGAATACCTCTTCTTCCTCTGTGCCTTCTTCGACATCGAATACTTCCGGAGTATCCTCCTGGGGCAGAGAATTGCGGTTCTCGCGGACGATCTCCGAAGCTTTCTCACCGAGAGCGGCAGAAAGGCTTGCGGCAAGTCCCGGAACAGTCTCGTCGCTAACTCCGGCTGACTTTACAGGCGGTTTGCTTTCTTCGGTTTTGACCGCTGATTTTTCTTCCGGCTTATGTGAAGCGATCTTTGACTTTGCATCATTCAGCACTGAGTCGATCTTCTGTTTTGCATTCTCCGCTATTGAAGGAGCAGCGGCTTTCTGCGGTCTTGGACGCGGTTTGGGCTTTTCGGCAGATGACTGTATCGGGTTCTTCGGGATATCGTTTTTCGCTGTACCTGTTTTTGCATCTGTACTGCTGTCATCTTTCCTGCCGCGTACAACATCGTCATATTCGCTTCTTGAGATGCGTTTTTCGCCGGAAGCCTTCTTTTTCTTCTTTCTTACGTTAAAGAGTATCTCGTCTATCTCGTCGGTTGCGTCATAATACTCGTCATCATCGTCAGGATCGGAACCCGATCCTGCACGCTCTTCTGCGGCTTTGAACGCCTGCATTTTCCCGCTGTGAAGATATGCGGCAAGACTTCCGATATCGTTATATTCCTGTTCTTCGTTCTTATTCTCGTCCAACTGAGTTCCACCTCCTGTCGTAAGCATTAGTTTCAGTGATATATTCCATTTTCTGTAATAACAGTATCAACATTCAGATCGTATTCGCAGACAGGCACTTCTCCGCAGCACTGTTCGTAGCAGATGCCTGCGGAAAATCCCGTATATCCGGCAAGAAACCTGTCATAAAATCCTCCGCCCCAGCCGAGCCTGAAGCCGTTCCTGTCGAAACGAAGAGCGGGGACGAT
>JAFVBZ010000114.1 GCA_017479645.1 Ruminiclostridium sp.
ATCTTATGATGGCTTCTCCGGGAGAAGTCGAGGACAGCATCTGCCGTCTTGCGCAGATGGCAAGAGCCGCGGGAATGCACCTTGTTATCGCTACCCAGCGTCCGTCGGTCAACGTAGTCACCGGTGTCATCAAGGCGAACATACCGAGCCGTATCGCGCTCAAAGTCGCATCGCAGGTGGACAGCCGCACTATCATCGACGGTGCCGGTGCCGAAAAGCTTCTTGGCAAGGGCGATATGCTGTACGCTCCGGTAGGTATGGTAAAGCCTATGCGTGTGCAGGGCTGCTGGATCTCCGACAAGGAAGTCGAGCGCGTTGTGGAGTTCATCAAGAACTCGTTTATCCTCGACTACGATCAGAGCGTTATCGACGAGATCGACAGGCAGGCTGAACTTGCCGCACAGAAGGCGGAGAAGGGCGGCAAGAACCGTGATAACGACGATGACGGCGGCGTAGATGTGAGCGACGACAAGCTTGATGAAGCTATCGAAGCCGTTATCGAAGCCGGACAGGCTTCCACCTCCTACCTCCAGCGCCGTCTGAAGCTTGGCTACGGACGTGCTGCACGCCTTATCGACACTATGGAGCAGCTCGGCGTTGTCGGCGGATTCGAGGGCGGCAAGCCCCGCCAGGTCATCATGACCAAGCAGGAATGGTACGAGCGGAAGATGAATAAGAGTGAATAATGAATAGTGAAGAATGAATAATGAATAGTTGTGGTGCAGCCGCTGTGCGGCTGTGGATCCGGATCATGACGAAGCGGGGCCGGTTATTCCGCCAATGGAGAGGGATTATATGAACAACGCTGACAGGCTGAGGGTATTTGACCGTGACACGGTAAAGTACATAGCAATCTTCTTTATGTTCTGGGGGCATCTTTTTGCGTGGCTCACTCTTATGCGAGAGCCGGGAATAAGCGACCCGTATCCGGTCATGCCGCTCTGGCAGAATATCCTGTCACATGCTTCACTTATCTGCCCGCCGGTAATGTTCCTAATGATCGCGGACGGCTACAAATACACGCGTGACCGTAAAAAATACGCACTGCGTCTGCTGATATTCGCCTGCATAACACAGCCCTTTGACTGGCTCGTTTTTGTTCCGGTTTACGGCTGGTGGAATACAAACGTCATATTCACGCTGCTGTTCGGACTGCTGGCGATAATGGCATGGGAAAGCAGTCTGAAAAAATGGCAGAGGATCCTGCTGGTCATACTCTGTACCGGCGCAACGCTTCTCATCGCATCGACATGGGAACTGTTCGGCGTTATGTTCATCTTTTTCCTGCATCTTTACCGCGATATGCCGAAAAAGAGGCTTGCGGCATTTCTGATAATACTTGCGTTATGGAAAGGCATGGAGTTTTTCTGGCTGATACTCGGCGGTACGTTCGACGGCTCGGCAATATTCAACGGCACACTTGATGTCGTGTTTGTCTTGATCGGATATCTTCTGCCGACTGTTTTCTCCAACGGAAAAAAGGGGAAGCACCCGGTATTCGCAAAGTGGTTCTTCTACGTTTTCTACCCGCTTCATTATCTTGTTATCTGGGTGGTTTATATATCAACGACAAGGTTTATCAGTATTCCCGGATAATGACGCACCGGATCACGGATCCCGTCACGATTCGGATACGCAGCCGCCGTGCGGCTGCACCTCAATTATTCATTATTCACTATTCACTATTCATTTTTCATTAAAAAAAGGGGTGATCCTATGCCGTTTCTGCCCGTATCCCGGAATGATATGCAGGAAAGAAACATCGGACAGCTGGACTTTATCTGTATAACGGGAGACGCTTATGTCGATCACCCGTCTTTCGGCATAGCCATAATCTCCCGTATGCTCGAAAGTTTCGGCTGTACTGTGGGTATGATCGCACAGCCGGTCTCGGACAGCGATTTCACCCGTCTCGGCAAGCCGAAATACTGCTTCATGGTCACCGGCGGTAACATCGACAGCATGGTCTCAAACTATACCGTCGCACTCAAGAAGCGCAACGACGATGCTTACAGCGCAGGCGGAAAGGGCGGAAGACGTCCGGACAGAGCCGTGAGCGTGTACTGCCGGGCGCTGAAAAGGCTGTTCCCGGATACGGAAATAGCGATCGGCGGACTTGAAGCTTCTCTGCGCAGATTCGCGCACTACGACTACTGGGACGACTGTGTTCTCCCGTCGATACTCGTATCAAGCGGAGCGGAACTGCTCATGTACGGCATGGGCGAACTTACCGTCACCGAGATATGGAACCGTTTCAAAGCAGGGGACAGGCTCCGGGATATGCACGATATCCGCGGAACATGCTGGCTCACCGAGCCGGTTAATACCCCGATAGGCGCTGTCCAGTGCGACAGCTTCGAGCTTGTCCGCGACAACAAGAAAGCCTATGCAAAAGCCTGCCGTAAGCAGTACGACGAGCAGGACGAGGTGTACGGACGGACTATAGTCCAGCGTCACGGAGATGTTATGCTGGTACAGAACCCGCCCCAGCGAAGCCTTACCCAGTCCGAGTTTGACCGCGCCTACGAGCTCCCTTATATGCGGGCATATCACCCGATGTATGAGAAAGAGGGCGGAGTGCCTTCAATAAAGGAAGTCGAGTTCTCGATCACCCACAACCGCGGCTGTTTCGGCTTCTGTAACTTCTGCTCCATAGCCCTGCATCAGGGCAGGCGCATTCAGACGAGAAGCGAGAAGTCGGTGCTGAACGAAGCGAGAGAGCTTGCGGCAATGCCGGACTTCAAGGGATATATACATGATGTGGGAGGACCTACCGCGGATTTCCGTTTCCCGTCCTGCGAAAAGCAGATAAAAAGCGGGCTCTGCAAGGGGAAGAAATGCCTTGCACCGTCGCCCTGTCCGAATATGAAAGTGGATCACACCGAGTATCTTGCGATACTCCGGAAAATGCGTGAGATAAAGAACGTAAAGAAAGTGTTCGTGCGCTCCGGCATTCGCTACGACTACCTTATAGAGGACAGAAACGACGATTTTATGAAGGAGCTTATCGCAAACCACATCAGCGGTCAGCTCAAAGTCGCTCCCGAACACGCAAGCAACAAGGTGCTCGACTATATGGGAAAGCCGCACATAGAAGTCTATGAGCGGTTCGAGAAGAAGTTCTACGATATTACTAAGGGCATGGGTAAGGAGCAGTACCTTGTTCCGTACCTCATGTCCTCGCACCCGGGCTGTACGATGAAGGACGCGGTGGATCTTGCGGTGTTCCTCAAAAAGCACAATATCCGCCCGGAGCAGGTGCAGGACTTCTACCCGACGCCGGGAACGATCTCCACGGCGATGTTCTACACCGGGCTCGACCCGTACACGCTGGAGCCGGTGTATGTACCGAGAAAGTACGAGGAGAAGAAGCTCCAGCGCGCACTTCTGCAATACTACAAGAAGGAGAACCGCGATCTTGTCGAAAAAGCGCTCACCATAGCAGGAAGGCGCGATCTGATAGGAAACGGAGCCGGCTGCCTTATCCCGGCGGCTCCCGGAGGAAGAAAGGAATCGGGCAATGAAGCAAAGCGACCCGAAAAACACCACGGCAGATATCAGAAAACGACAGCGGGCAGCAGGAAAAAGCATCGGTAAGTTCTTCGCGCCCGCTGCTTTTATATTGGCTGCGCTTGCCGTGACAATCGCGGTATTGCTTTTCCCGGAGCTGCCCGCAAAATTCGGGAGGGCAGCTGTCGGAAATGTTCCAGCAAAAGCCGGCGAGGGAAGCGCGGCAGTCTATTTCATAGACGTGGGGCAGGGCGACTGTGCGCTGATACATTCGGGAGATATGGATATCCTCATTGACAGCGGCGAGTATGACCGCTATCCCAATGTATGCCGGGTGCTGAACCTGCTCGGAGTGACAGAGCTTGACTATGTGATCGTATCCCACCCGCATTCCGACCACATGGGCTGTATGTCCCGGATACTTGAGCGGTACGGCGCGGGAGAAGTGATAATGCCGGAGATACCGGAGCAGCTGCTTCCGGCATACGGCTCGTATGTCTATATGATGTCGGTTATAGAGGAGAAGAAGATACCTGTAGTTTATGCCGAGCCGGGAGCATCGGAAGATCTCGGAGATGCCGGGATCCTTGAATTCATCGCACCGGCGGCGGTGTATGATGATCTCAACAATATGTCTGCGGTTGTTCGTTACAGGTTCGGCGGGAGAAGCTTTCTGTTCTGCGGCGACATCGAAAAGGAAGCTGAGCAGGATATCATAGCTTCGGGAGCCGACTTTTCGGCAGACGTTATAAAGGTCCCGCATCACGGAAGCGGTTCATCGAGCACGAGAGCGTTCGTTCAGTCAGTCTCGCCGGAGTATGCGGTATTCAGCTGCGGTGAGCAGAACGATTTCGGTCACCCGCACCCGAATATCCTTCAGCTTTACTCCTCCCTCGGCGCACAGATATACCGCACCGATATAAACGGCACTGTCGCATTTGTCACGGACGGGGAGAGGCTTGATATATCCTGCGAAAAAGAGCAGCGAGCGGCGGCATAGTTAACCGACGGTCTTGTAAAATGTTTTGATTTATGATATAATAGTTAAAGTACAGGCGGATTCTTATTGCACGGAGGGTCAATATGCTGGGATTTAACAACGAGTTCTACAAAAAACTGTTCTATTCGCTCGACAACAATTCGGTTCTTATGAAAGTCGAGAAGGACGGCACATACTATCCTGTCTGGTGCTCAAAGGAATTCACCGATATGATGGAAGGCACTTCGGAGGACTTCATTCGTCTCGAATCCGGCGGGACCATGAAGACCATACACCCCGATGACAGAGATGTGATCTCATATCTGTTCCGGCATCATGTCACCCGTGACGGAAAGAACAACGTCACTGTCCGCAAGCTCACCATGTCCGGAAAGTGGATATGGGTCTGCATAAACTATGCTTTTATCAGCGACGGCGACGATGTTTACGCATACTGTACATATTTCGATGTTTCCGAACTTAAAGAGAGCCAGAACCAGGCTGAGGCTATGTACAACGAGCTCAACAAGGAGCTGAACGCTATGGCAGACGACAGCCTTGCTGCACTGCGCTCCAATCTCACAAAGGGCGTAGTCGAGGAAGTCCGCGGCAGGGATCTTTACTATACCGACCGTGTGGGCGCCAAAATAGAGGAGCTTCTTAAGGCGCGTATGGACAATATGCCGCTTGAATCGGACAGGGAAAACTATATAAAGACTTTCGATCTTGAAAATCTCAGGCAGCGCTACTATCTCGGCGAACAGCCGGCTTCGCTTGTTATCTTCTCGAAGCGCCAGTCCGGACGCCGGTGCTTTATACGCTATTCCGCGTCGATGAGAAAGGATCCCAAGACCGGTGATATCATCGTTCTCGGCGTTGAGTCGGAGTACAACTCGGAAAAGGTCACCGAAGTCCTCAATTCCAAGGTGCTTGCAAGCCAGTATGATATGGTAAGCTATGTTGTAAGCGGAAGCTACGGTGTTGTTATCGGCGATCCGAAAAATGCGAGAAAAGGGAATATCTTCCCGCGAAAAAAGAGCGGTTCGTATATGGATTATATCCGCGATCAGGTCATTTCTGCCGCATCTGCAAAGCACCATGACAAGAACGAACTGCTTGACGCTCTTTCTCCGGATACGATAGAAAAGAAGCTCGAAGAGAGCGAACCCTACACAGTCGATATAATCTGTGATATCGGCGGAGAGCTTTATAACAAGCGTTTCGCGTTCTATACGGTGGATAAGGAGACCACGTTCTATATACTGCTGAAAAGCGATATGACCGATGTTGTAAGAGAGCAGCAGGAGCGCAACGAAGCACTCACTCTCGCGCTCGAAGAAGCAAAGCAGGCGAATATCGCCAAGACCGCGTTCCTGTCGAATATGAGCCACGAGATAAGAACGCCCATGAACGCGATCATCGGTCTCGACAACATAGCGCTCAAGGAGAAGAATCTTTCGCCGGAGACCCGTGAGCAGTTCGAAAAGATAAACGGAAGTGCAAAGCACCTTCTCGGTCTTATCAACGACATTCTCGATATGAGCCGCATAGAGAGCGGACGTATGGTCATCAAGAACGAGGAGTTCCGCTTCGGAGCAATGCTCGATCAGATCAACACCATGATAAGCGGACAGTGCCGTGACAAGGGACTTAAGTATGACTGCCGCGTTATCGGCGAGCTTGCCGACTACTATATCGGCGACGATATGAAGATGAAACAGGTGCTGATCAATATTCTCGGAAACGCTGTCAAATTTACCCCGGAGGGCGGTTCGGTCACGTTCATCGTGGAAAATGCGGCGCAGTATAACGGTCAATGCACGCTGCGGTTCGTAATTCGTGACACCGGAATAGGCATGGACGAGAAGTACCTGCCGCGCCTGTTCGATGCGTTCAGCCAGGAGGACGGAGCCACAACCAACCAGTACGGCGGTACCGGTCTCGGCATGGCGATAACGAAGAATATCGTTGCTATGATGAACGGAAACATCTCCGTAAAGTCAAAGAAGGGCGAGGGTACGGAGTTCACCGTGAATGTGACTCTGAAGATATCCGACAGGAAGAACGATCCCGACGGTGCGATAAGACCGCAGGATATGAAGGTGCTGGTAATAGACGATGATGAGAATGACCGCAGTCATGCGGGTTCCGTCCTCAAGGATATGGGCATCTCGGCTGATATCTGCACCGGAGGAGTGGACGCGCTGGAAAGCGTGAAGCTTGCCGCCGCCCGTCACGAAGCCTACGATCTTATTCTTGTGGATCTGAAAATGCCGGATCAGAACGGCATAGAAGTTACCCGCGAGCTGCGTAAGATAACGGGCAGTGATTCCGCGGTGATAATACTTACCGCGTTCAGCTGGGACGATATAGAGGACGAGGCAAGAGAAGCGGGTGTTGACGGATTTATGTCAAAGCCGCTCATGCAGGAAAATGTGATGAGCGCATTTGAAAAAGCGTACAGCACAAGGAATGCCGCATCTGCACGCAGAAAGCACAAGGCGGATCTTTCCGGGAAGCGCATACTTCTTGCGGAAGATGTTGCCATAAATGCCGAGATAATGAAGAAGATACTTAAGATGAAAGGAATGACGGCGGAGCATGCCGTTAACGGAAAGATCGCCGCGGAGATGTTCGCCGCAAGTCCCGAACACTATTATGACGCGGTGCTTATGGACGTTCGTATGCCGGTAATGGACGGACTTGCCTCTACTGCCGAGATCCGCGCTATGGATCGCGCTGATGCGGCTTGCGTACCGATAATCGCAATGACAGCAAACGCTTTTGACGAGGATGTACAGAACTCTCTCCAGGCGGGTATGAACGCGCACCTTTCAAAGCCTGTGGAGCCGGATAAGCTGTATGCTGCTCTCGAAGAGCTGATAGAGAGCTGACCCGGCAAAACTGTAACATTAGATATCAAAAACAACGGACTTCCGGATAACCCGGAAGTCCGTTCAGTCTGTCGGAAAAGGAACTTTTCCGACAGACGTCCTCGCGGACAGCGCTGGGGCTGCGCGCCCCCGTCCCGCGGCAGGGAAAGCCCTGCACCCGATCCCGTACCACGGAGATCCGAACATCTGTGAAAATAAAAGACTAACCGCTGAATGAAAACACATTCAGCGGTTATCTTTATCTGTGATGAGACTGTGTTATTTCCGTGTTACGGTCATTCGGGTCAAGGGCTTTGCCCTTGCGCAATCCAGCCGCGCAGGCTGGCGCCGTCCGCGTAGGACAAGCGCGAAAGCGCAGAAGCAGATGCAGTCCGGATTTCCGGAGTTGTCATTCTATCAGCCACCGCTCAATGAAAGAAAAACGAAATAGCTTGTCACGCCGTCCGGAAACTGGGAACGGCTGTATGGTATGCAGCCGACAGTGTAGGTGTTCCCGTTGTCGGCGGAAACGATATTACCGCCGAGCTTTTCCGACAGCCGCACGAATGTGCTGAGACAGTAGGGCGTATCGACATTGGAATTTGTGAAATGCTCTATCCTGCCCGTATCTCCGGAAAGCACCGCGTCGTAAGTCTCCTTGTCATGGGCGTTCGCATCAAACGGATCAAGGTAGTGGGAGAAGTCGATCGAGAACGCGAAAAGGCATTTCTTCTTCTTCTGCGATATCTCATACAATAACTCCGAAAGCCGTTCCGGTATATCGGCTTTCTCTTTCGGCGAAACCAGCAGGCATGCTGTCTTCGCGTCGGGGAGGTAGTACTTTATGAACGGTATGTGGGAGGAAGCGCTGTGATCGAACTCGGTCATGTAGTCATCTTCCGCCGCGCCGAGCCGGGAAACGAACATATCGGTTATCTCCGTGTCGGTCTCTGCGATGCCGAAAGCGGTTCTGCGGCTCTTATAGCTTGTACAGAGCGTATTTGCCGTGTCATAGTGCATTGGTGCCACAAGCACCACGGTCTCGATATCATCACGGCTCTCTGCCGCTGTACGGTACATTCCCGCAATGAAATGCCCGGCGGCAAGGTGATGCGGCGCAACTCCGCACAGCACAGCACCGTCCGTGTCATATATCCTGCTGCGCTGGTCATAGAGCCAGAACTCGCTGTCGTCGTAATAAAGGCAGTCGAGATATCCGGTGTGGCTGACAGGCTCCGGCTCACTTTCCGCTGTTATTGCGGGAAGTGCCGGAGCCGCTGCTGTTTCCGCTGCCGGAGCCGGAACTTCGTTCCCGCAGCCGGCGCAGACTGCCGCAGCGGTAAATACTGCGGCAGCATACCGTAAAAGCTTATGCAGCGTCATTTCCGTCACCGACTGTTATCTCGCTTCTTGCGGACATTCCCCATGTATCGTTGTTGTAGTTATAGACTACGGCAGGCTCCGTGACGTAGTTTCCGACTGTCGAAACGGTGAAGGTGTAGTGCGCGTATCCGGAAGTATCGGTGAAGAGCCGTACAAGCTGACCGCCATTGCTGCCCGTTCTTCTTCCGCAGGAGGGAATCACATCGTAAACCGCGCAGGACGGCGAAGCGTGGATATGAACGGTTATCGTCTCGCCGGCGGAGAATGTTCCCTCATAGGATTTGGTCACCTTAACGGACGGGGATTTCTCGTTGCGGTCAACTCTGCCGATATAGCGGGATATGGTGAATACTGCGCCGGACTGCACCTTGAAGTTTGCGTTCTCAAACTGTGCCTTTGTGAATTCAAGATATGTGGGGTGGTGTCTGTCCAGCTTCACGGTCTGTGTCTCGCCGTCAAGTTCGTATGTGAATACCGCGTCGCCTTCGACTTTCGGGATATAGTTTTCGAGGTATATCACAAGCTCCAGCGCATATCCGCTGTAAACGGTGCGGTCAGATATCAGGTATCTTGCGAAATACTCCGCTTCCGGCATATTCAGCAGGGAAGCGGTGATAAGTGCCGCTTTGGTGTAAGCTTCATTTGCCTTGCCGGTCTCGTCGGGAACGTAAGCGACAGGGTTATCCGGATCGCTGTCATTGAAGATAATATCCGGAACGTAACGGATATAAGCGTCGTAAGCTGACTGGTTATCGCCGCAGTAGGCAAGCGCAGCGGAAAGGTAGATGCCGTTCGGGATATAATCCACCGGGCAGTCTTCCATATACTGTCTGATATCGGTCAGCACCGGTTCTCCGAGTGCCGCAAGTCCCATGTAGTTGGCGGGAGCCTTGTCCACTGCACCTATGCCGTTCTCAAATGTCTGCTTTACGGAGGGATCGACTGCTTCCGGCACAGCCGCGCACATCAGCGCGGTTAGGGTATTGCTCTTTTCGGCTGCGGGGAGGAGTCTCGCATAGCCGTCGGCGGTCTCTTCCCGGAACATCTCCGCGATCTCGCCGTCCGTCATATATCCAAGCTCCTTTGCAGCGTAAGCCGCGCCGAGCCGCATATCGAGACTCTCTCCGCTGTAGCAGGCGAGATTGTACAGGAGTCTGGTATTGAACATATATTCCTTGTCGAAAAACGCTATCTGCGCAGGCCACTTTGTGGGTGCGATATGTGATGTAAGCTCCGGAAGATCGCAGGAATTGGTGATATACGTTTCAAGCAGGGTATCGACAACGGTTATCGTCTTTTCGACTGCATCATAGTTATCGTCGTACTCGGCGCTGAACAGCACCTTGTATTCACCGGCGGGAAGCTTGCCGAAGTTTGCGGTCTCCTGCTGTCCTATCATAAGGGTTTCGTCCGTATCTCCGCCTGTGATGTTCACCGACATCTTTTCGCCTGCCGGGAGTCCCGCGCACTTTGCGCTCACCGCGATATCGTCTCCGGCAACGAATGTTTCATGCACTATCGGAGTGATGAACAGCGGACGGGTGGAAACTACCGGCATCTTCGCGGTCCCGGCAAGCATTCTGCCGTCTTCTGTTTCATAGATCGCAATGAATGTGGCGCGCCATGTGGTGAGGTTATCCGGGAGTTTCACGGTGAAGTACGCGTTTCCGTAGTCGCCTGTCTCGCCGGTATCGAAATACGCTGTGTCCTTGAAATCCTTTCTTACAGCCGACGGACCGCCGCCGCCCTTTTCACCGCCGCCGCCCTGTACTGCGAAATGCTGGATATAGCTTAGGTAATCCACGGCGCTGGGGTAGTTGATATATCGGTAAATATCGTTGAGCGGATCTGCCTGCTGGTCCGCAACTGCAAATGCTGCCTCATCAACGATGCTCAGCAGGACAGTAGCACCGCCTGCCGGGCTGCCGTTCACATCTTTTACATTGATATTGAGAGTTGCGTAATCTCCCGCGTCATACTTGTCGCGGTCAGAAGTGGCAGTGAGCTTTAATCCGCGCTCTTCCGGCGCATAGAGAAGCCTGCTGCCGTAAGCCTTATAGACGTGCTTCCCGTCGAAGAAAGCTCCGCAGAATACCGCGTCCGGTATGCAGTCCTTTGTTGCCCGGAAGTTGAAGCTGCGGCTGTCGTTAAGATCGTGTATCTCGTAGGTCAGGAAGTCGCTGCGATATACCGCGAACAGCACCTTTCCGGTAAATTTATTGTCGCCGTTGCTGCATATCAGATCGAAGCGGATATTCTCGTCCTCGGTGAAGGCAGGGTAGTTAAGATAATAGTTCGCGTCGCGCTGTGTCTGAGTTGCCGCGTCAAGGCGGAATACGAGGTTCTTTGAAGTCTCATCGTAGAACATAGTACTGCCGTCTTCGGTATAGACCATAAGTCCGCTGAGACTGTCGCCGATATATACGTTGTCCTCAACTGTCTGACCGAGGCTGTCACTGAACCTTACGACAATGCGGTAGAAGCCTTTCTTGTCGGTGGGAAGGTCGGTGAACACAGCCTTGCCGTTCTCGGTATCCGCGTAGAACGGACCGTATGTTTCCTCCATGTGGTTATATTTATACAGTTTTACCTGCTTTTTCTCTATATAGTCGTAGTAGCTTCCGTTTTCTGTCTCCTCGTTCCACGAACGGGTTATCTCGATGCTTACCTGCGCATCTTCCGGGGCTCCTTTCAGGATCTTGTAATTTCCGCCCCAGCGGGAGTACCCGTCATAGGTCGTTGATGCAAGGAAATCTTCTACACGGTCAAAGTTCATATCGTAGAGGGAAACTGTGAGTGAACGGGTGTCGGGATCGTACTCCGTTTCGTCCATTCTGTCACGGAAGAATACAGCTACTCCTGTCCCGTATGACGAATAATCGTTCTCAACGCCGGACAGATTAAAATTCACATATGCGAGACCCATCTTCCATGAATTTTCATATTCGCTCGGCTGAATATCTATCATTGCGGAAGCTTTTCCGAGAGCGTCGGTTTTCGGCATCTCGGGGGTGCTTTTGCCTGCGCTGTACTGATTGTAGTGCAGGATAAGCCCTTCTGCGGGTGTTCCTTCGTAGTATGACGCGTCAAAGGTGATCTCAAAAGGTTCGAGCTGTGGCAGTACAACATACTCCGGCGCGTTTACGTCGATGACATAGGTGGGCTTTTCGTATTCGTGTATCTGGATATTCTTGCTGATGATCTCGTCTGACCCGCTTTTAAGCGTGATCGGGTTCCACCAGGAATCGAGGTGCGAATCCAGTGAGAACTGCACACGGAAAGTTCCGTCGGGAGCAACTGTCACCGGCTTTGATACGCTGTCGAGAACGAGGGTAAGGTCTTCCGGCAGTTCCGTTTCACTTGATTTCGGAACGATAACGCCCATTACATTCACGGTGTCGGTGGGGAGATAAGCTTCGCGGTCTGTGTAAAGGTACAGGTAGTAGAGATCTTCATATACGATATCTTCCGCGTCGGAAAGAACATAGCTGTCGATGTAGCGTGTACCCTTTGCTCCGATATTGAGCACAGCCTTTCCGTGCTCGCCTTCGGTCTTTATATATGCAAGACCGTCCTTATCCACAGTTCCGCTGTATTCATTGTCACCGACGGTAAGGGAGACTGCGGCGCCCGATGCGGGCTGTCCGGTAACGGTATCGTTCACAAAGAACACGTTCTCTTCTCCGAGACTGAGGGCATAGACGGAGAGGGGGGCTATCTGCACCATATACTGGATATTGAACAGCGCGCCGTTCTTGTCGGTCGTGCTGATATCCGCGATATAGTAACCCTCCGCGAGCCCGTCCGGGAGCATCACATAGCTTTGTTTATAGTAGTAGTTCCTGCTGTCTTCACGGGAAAAGGGAACTTCCTTTGACGAGAAAACCTCGGTAAGCCCGGAAGTATCGGTGATCGGGTCATTTGACCATGCGCTTCCGGCACGCTCTTTTATTGCATCGAAGTAATCGTCGGAGCTGCCGAAGCGGTAGAGATGTGTCTCAAATTCACGCTGGCGGAGATCGTCGGAGCAGCGTATCTCAACACAGGGCTGGTCATCGGGGAGAAATGTCTCCGAGAATCCGCTGGAGGAGCTTCCGGTGAACAGGAAGGAATGCCCGTCAATGGAGTTGTACGCGCTGGTGCGGAATGTGAATGTGAAGTCCTCTTTCAGCTTTTCGCCGTATGTGGACGGAAGCCCGGCTTTAAGCGTCACGGTATATGCGGTGTTGGTCTTGAGTCCGTTTTTCGGAATGATGTACAGAGTCCTGTCATTGACGTTGAGATCATAGCTTGCTGCCGGCGAGATCTCAAGATGATCCTTTACGCCGCTGAGCAGCGGTTTTGTGGTGAATTCGATCTCTATACCGCCGTACTGCGAAAAGCCGGTATATCCGTCGTAGGGGTATGTGGTCGAGATCTCGAACTTCTCCGCGGTGCGGAAAGCCCAGCTGTCACATACATCGCCGTTGTCGTCCTCGGCGGTGAAGCGCACCATACTGCCCTTGTCGAAGGAGTTGTCGGCTTTGAGCAGGTAGGAACCGTCGTCTCCGCGGGTGAGCGTGAACTCGTTCTGCGGTTCGAGTTTAAGATGTGAGCGCAGCTCGTCCTCGGATACGTCCTTGAACAGGCTTATGCGGAATTCGCTGTCTGCCGCGATATCTCCGCCGTCGGAGCCTACGGCTTCTATTCCGGAGATCAGGTCACTGCGCAGTCTGTCTCTTGCAAAGGGCAGTGACATCTTTGCAGTAACGGCATCATCGCTGGTGGTCATGGTTGTTGCCGGTGCTTCTGTGACAGCCGTGGTTACGGCAGGCTTGGTGGATATGCCGGTATCTGTAAGACGCGGAACGACTATGATACCGGTTATTGCAGCTGCCGCGGCGGTGAATACTGCGACTGCGGCATAGATCGGCTTTCTGCTGCGGGCGGGTTTCTGCGCACCCGCCTGTCTTTTCTCGTCTGCCTCTTCTATGATATCGCTGTCGATCATTCCGACAGCATCGGAAAGCTTATCTTTTTTCATAACTTACCTCCTCATACTAAATCAGTATCTATCCGCAGACAAAATCCGGTAATTTCGTCACGATTCAGATATGCGCGCAGAGCGCGCTCCACAATTGTGCATTGTGCATTGTGAATTTGTCTGTATTTCGATAGAAATATAGTATCAGACCTCAATGCCTTCTTTGGCGAGATGCTCTTTAAGCGCTTTTCTTGTACGGAAAAGCGAGCTTTTTATCTTTGCCTCGGTTGCGCCGAAATATCCGGCGATATCGCTTATCGAGTCGTTGTAGAAGTATCTGCATACAAAGATGATGCGGGACTCCTGCGGAAGTGTGCGCAGAAAAGCGCTGATGCTCTTTGCGATCATACCGGATTCCGCCGCGCTCTCTACCGTATCGTTCCCGGAAACGCATTCACCGAGCTCGTCAAGGGAGAGTGCGTACTGCGAACCGGCTCTTGACGCGGTATTCCTGCTCCGGAACAGGGATATCGCAAGATTACGGGTTATTGCGGACAGATAGGCGGAAAGTTTCACCGGCTTGTTGGGCGGGATAGATTCCCACGCCCGGTAGTATGTATCGTTCTCGCATTCTCCGCTGTCCTCTTCGTTTGCAAGAATGTTATAGGCTATCCGGCGCAGATATGACCCGTATTTTGACTGTGTTTCGCTGATCGCGGATTCGTTTCGCTCCCAGTACATTTCAATAATTTGTGTGTCTTCCATTTTTTCCTCCGAAGGCAGGGCGTTTATTACGTCTCATAAATATAGACGCGTTTTTATGGAAATGGTTGCATAAAAAACAGATTTTTCTGTTTTATTATATCATATATATAAGCACTTAGCAATATCGGAAAATAAATTTGGCAAAATTGTTGCAATTTATCCGCAAATCATTTATAATAGAATTATTCAATAATTACCGGTTACCGGAGGAGTAATGACATGATAAGATTTTATGATGACAGCGGAGCGCTGGTTGTAAGACTGCGCAATGAAACACTCAGGATAGAGGGCTGGGGCAGAAATGCGCTCAGAGTCCGCGCAACGAAGCTGAACCGTATGCCGGAACACGCGCATGCGCTCACCGAAGAAGTCAGCCACAACTCGAATATCGCAATAGACAGCGAAAAGCGCTGTGCCGAGATATCAAACGGACATATAAAAGCTACCGTGAACGAAGTCGGCATAATCTGCTTCTATCACGACAGCAAGCTTATTCTCCAGGAATACTACAGCTGCTACGGCGGTTCGATACGCAAGGAGTCTATCTGCTACAAGATCTTCTCCCGCGAATACAAGGGCAATTCTTCCGATGATTTCAGGATCACTGTCCGCTTTGAGTCGGACCCGGACGAGAAGCTGTACGGAATGGGTCAGTATCAGATGCCCATACTCGATCTCAAGGGCTGCGTTCTTCCGCTTGAACAGCGCAATTCCCAGGTCTCCGTTCCGTTCGTTATTTCAGACCGCGGATACGGTATGCTCTGGAACAATCCCGCTACCGGTGAAGCCGCATTCGGTAAGAACATAACAAAGTGGATATCCGACGAGTCGGATATGGTGGACTACTGGATCACGGCGGACAAGACTCCCGCAAAGATCGTTGAGAATTATACCGAGTGCGTAGGACGCGCTCCCGTTATGAGCAGGGATTATCTCGGTCTCTGGCAGTGCAAGCTCCGTTACCGCACTCCCGAAGAAGTCCTCGAAGTTGCAAGAAAGTACAAGGAGCTCGGCATTCACCTCGATGTTATCGTCATCGACTTCTTCCACTGGCCTTACCAGGGCGACTGGAAGTTCGACGAGAAGTACTGGCCGAAGGATAAGGTCAAGGCTATGACCGACGAGCTCCACGCTATGGGAACAAAGGTGATGGTTTCGGTATGGCCGTCCGTTGACAAGCGCAGCGAGAACTACTACCCCATGGATCAGCACGGTCTTTTAAGTACCACCGAGACCGGCTCCATACAGACTTACGACTACCAGGGCGACTGCGGCACCGTGGATTTCTTCAATCCCGAAGCAAGAGACTATATCTGGCAGTGCTGCAAGAGAAACTACCGCGAACTCGGCATAGACCTCTTCTGGCTTGACAACTCGGAGCCTGACAGCACCACATACGACTTTGACAATTACCGCTATTACAGCGGACGCGGCTCAAAAGTGGGCTGCGAATACCCGAAGATGTATCTGAAAGCATTCTACGACGGATTTACCGTCGACGGCAATAACGATTTTGTAAGCCTTGTGCGCTCCACATGGGTAGGCGGTCAGAAATACCGCGGACTTGTGTGGACAGGCGACGTGCAGTCCAATTTCGAGTCGTTCAGGGATCAGGTCATTGCCGGTCAGAGCATGGGACTTGCGGGAATATCGTGGTGGACTACGGATATCGGCGGATTTATGACCGAGGACAGCAGTGACCCCGACTTCATCGAGCTTCTTATCCGCTGGTATCAGTTCGGTGTGTTCTGCCCGGTATTCCGTATGCACGGCAACCGTGGCCCGGACTGGGATATCCCGGCTCTCGACGACAGGGATTTCGGCGGCGGATATCTCTATACCGGTCACCCGAATGAGATATGGAGCTACGGCGATGAGTGCTTCAATATAATGAAGAAGTATCTCGATGTACGTCTGTCGCTGAAAGACTATGTTGCTTCGCTTATGGAGGAGACTGCAAAGACCGGCGCACCGCTTATCAGAACGATGTTCTATGAGTTCCCGGAGGATAAGAAGTGCTGGGAGCTTCCCGAGCAGTTCATGTTCGGCTCCGAGTATCTCGTGGCTCCGGTAATGGAGCTGGGCGCAAGAGAGCGTGAGGTCTATCTGCCTGCCGGAAAGTGGGAATCCCTTGAGGATAAGCAGGTATTTGACGGCGGCAGAACAGTCACTGTCCCTGCTCCGCTTGACGTTATCCCGGTTTTCAGAAAGATCGGCTGATCATTCATTCAGCATTGATGCATCTCTCTGCCTGTAAACGGCGGAGAGATGCCGCGTTCATAACAAGGAGGTCAATATGGCTATTGATACCGCAAAGATGCCGAAGCTCGGATTCGGACTTATGAGACTGCCGGAAAAGGACGGCGCGATCAACTATGATGAAGTCTGTAAAATGGTTGATAAGTATATGTCGGCAGGTCTCAACTACTTCGATACGGCTTATGTATATCACGGAGGACGTTCGGAAGTGGCAGCGAGGGAATGCGTGGTAAAGCGCTACCCGCGCGACAGCTTTTATCTTGCTACCAAGCTCCCGGCTTGGGAACTAAAGACTGAGGAAGACCGCGACAGGATATTTGATATACAGCGCGAGCGTGCAGGCGTGGATTATTTCGACTACTACCTGCTCCACTCTATCGAAGAAGGCGGAAATTACAATACATACGAGCGTCTGAACTGCTTTGAATGGGGCGTGAAGAAAAGGGAAGAGGGAAAGATAAAGCACTTCGGCTTCTCCTTCCACGGTTCACCGGCTCTGCTCGAAAAGCTTCTCGACGATCACCCGGAGGTTGAATTTGTGCAGATACAGCTCAACTACGCCGACTGGGACAACCCTGTCATAGCGTCGGGAAAGCTGTATGAGATACTGCATGAAAGAAATATCCCGATCATAGTTATGGAGCCGGTAAAGGGCGGCACTCTCGCTTCTCCCGTACCGGAGATAATCGGTCTCTTCAATGTCGAAAGACCCGGTGCGTCTGCGGCATCATGGGCTCTGCGCTTTGTCGGTTCACTGCCCGGAGTTATGACGATACTTTCCGGAATGTCGAATGATGCGCAAATGACCGATAATATTTCGACATTCACCGATTTTGAACCTATTTCGGAGAAAGAAAAAGAAGTCATCGAAAAAGCAAAAGACATAATGCTCGGCAAGCCGACTATCGGCTGTACATCGTGCAGATACTGCTGTGACGGCTGTCCGCAGGGCATAAAGATACCCGACGTTTTCAGTCTTGTGAATGCCGTAAGAGTCTATGGAAACGACTGGCGCGCAAAGAATTTCTACAACAGTCATATAGCTCCGGTATCGCGTGCCGGTGACTGTATCGCCTGCGGTCAGTGTGAAGGAGTCTGTCCGCAGCATCTCCCGATAATCGAGCTTCTTAAAGCCGCTTCCGAACAGTTTGACTGATATGGTAAAAACAGCCGGTTTCCCGATACGGAAGCCGGCTTTGTCAGTTAAATCAGATCATACCTGCATAATTGATATACTGCGAATCTTCTCGTTTCGTTTTATGCGAAAAAGATCGTCCGGGAAATTATATGCAAACAGGTTGACAATTGCGGTGATATGCATTATAATTGTATTGAGTTTAATATAATCGCATTCAATCGTTCCAGCGGGAATAAACCGTATTATAAAAACACGCATCGGCATGGTCAGAAGGGTAATGGAGCAGGCAGGATTATTATACTATCGGGGAAGAAAGGTGAAGAATATGCAGTACAGGAAGGACAGGTACGGAAATGAGCTTTCGGCGCTCGGATTCGGCTGTATGAGGTTTCAGAAGAAAAACGGAAAAATAGATATGGACGAAGCCGAAAAAGAGATAATGGAAGCGGTTCGGGAAGGCATCAACTACTTCGATACAGCCTACATCTATCCCGGAAGCGAAGCGGCAATAGGCGAGATCTTTGAAAAAAACGGAATACGCGATAAGGTCAATATCGCTACCAAACTGCCGCAGTACCTTGTATCAAACAGAGCTGCGCTTGATAAATACTTTGATGAGGAACTGTCGCGTCTGCGCACGGATCACGTTGACTATTATCTTATGCATCATCTGACAGATGTTGCGATGTGGGAAAAGCTGAAAAACGTGGGTGTTATCGAATGGATCGCCGAAAAGAAGAGAAGCGGTGCAATACGCAATATCGGGTTTTCGTACCACGGAAACACGGACGGTTTTCTTAAGATACTGAATGATTACGACTGGGATATGTGCCAGATACAGTACAATTACTTCGACGAGTATTCACAGGCAGGTGTTTCCGGGCTCCGAGCCGCCGCGGAAAAAGGTATCCCGGTAGTTATCATGGAACCTCTGCGCGGCGGAAAGCTTGTGAATATGCTCCCCGCCTCCGCAAAGCAGGTCATGAAGGACAGCGGACGCGGCTGGTCTCCGGCGGAATGGAGCTTCCGCTGGCTTTACGATCAGCCCGAGGTCACAGTCGTGCTGTCCGGAATGAACACTGTCGGAATGGTGCAGGAAAACTGCCGTACAGCGTCGGAAGCGTCTGTGGGTCAGTTCACGGAGAGCGATAATGCCGTACTTGCAGATGTCACGGCAAAGATCAAAGAGCATGAAAAGGTGGGCTGTACCGGATGCAGATATTGCATGCCCTGTCCGAAAGGCGTGGATATCCCCGGAACATTCCGCTGCTACAACGCGATGTATATCGAATCCAAAAGCGAAGGACGTTTTCAGTATGCGCAGACCGTCGGACTTACGAAAGAACCTGCATTCGCCACTCAGTGCATAGGCTGCGGGAAATGCGAGAAGCACTGTCCGCAGGAAATACCGATACGCGAGAAACTGAAAGAGGCAGATAAAGCTTTGCGCCCGCTTACCTATCGGGTAGGAATAAATCTGGCAAGGAAGATAATGTTCAGAAAATCCGGGAAGAAAAAGGATTTGTGACATTGTATAGTGATGTTTTCGCATAAAGCAAAAATCCCGTCTCGGTATGTCCGTGACGGGATTCGCCGCGGGGCGTTCCCCGCAAAAGAGTTTCAAATCTTCTGATATAATTTGTGATACGACACAAAAATCCGCCCACAGATGAGACTGTAGGCGGATTCGCTGCCCGCCGTTGCGGGCTGGTGCCGCTGACCGGGGTCGAACCGGTACGGATTTTACTCCGAGGGATTTTAAGTCCCTTGTGTCTGCCTATTCCACCACAGCGGCTTACCAATAAACAATGGTATTATATCAT
>JAFVBZ010000115.1 GCA_017479645.1 Ruminiclostridium sp.
ACTGCCGATCTGCGTTGCAAAGACACAGTACTCCCTCTCCGACGATCCCGCAAAGCTCGGCAAACCCGAACACTTCAACATCACAGTGCGTGATATGAAGCTTTCTTCCGGCGCAGGATTCATCGTAGTTTACACCGGCGATATTATGACTATGCCTGGACTACCCAAGAAGCCCGCAGCATACGGTATCGACATCGACAACAGCGGTAACATTTCGGGTCTTTTCTGATGAGCGAAAGCATTATATATGAAACAAGCTCGGCTGAAGAGACGATAGATGCGGCAAAACGGTTTGCTTCCGGATTAAAGCCGGGAGACTCCGTTCTGTACACCGGTGAAATGGGCGCCGGAAAGACGCACTTCACAAAGGGTATCGCCGCATACTTCGGCTGTCCGGAGATCGTCACAAGTCCGACATTCACAATAGTAAACGAATATCTCGGCGGAACCGTGCCGGTATTTCACTTTGACCTGTTCCGCATCGGCGATATAGATGAACTCTACGCAACCGGCTTTTTCGACTACTTAAGGCGTGACGGTATCATCTGTGCCGAGTGGAGCGAAAATATCCCCGATCTTTCCTGTGAACTTGACAGCGTTTGGTTCGTGGATATAGCAAAGACCGGCGAAAATTCAAGAAAAATAACGATAGAAAAGAGGGACGGCTGAAATGCTGATCCTTGGCATCGACAGCTCCGCTGTTAGCGTGAGCGCGGCGGTCATTTCAGATGACCGCGTCATTGCGGAAGGCTTTGTAAACAACCGTATAACCCATTCCCAGACTCTTCTGCCGCTTGTGCAGTCCCTTCTCGACAGCTCGAAACTGACTGCTTCGGATATAGATGTATTTGCGGTATCTGCCGGACCCGGCTCATTCACCGGACTTCGCATCGGCATTTCCGCGGTAAAGGGTATGGCTTACGCACTCGGAAAGCCTTGCCGGGCTGTATCTACCCTGCACGCCATGGCTTACAATTTCACACTTTTCGACGGTATCGTCTGCGCCGCAATGGACGCACGCCGCAGCCAGGTTTACAACGCACTGTTTGAAGTGAAAAACGGCACAGTGTCCCGTCTTACGGAAGACCGGGCGATAAGCACCGAGGCGCTGAAAGCGGAGCTTGAAGCGCGTATCGGCGGCGGTGACGGCGGCAAAGCGGTACTCTGCGGCGACGGTGCCGGGCTTTGCGCGGCAAGCTTCGGCGATATGGGAGGAAAGCTCATTCTCGCCCCTGCCCCGCTCAGATATCAGAAAGGAACCGGAGTGTGCCTTGCCGCCGCGGAGTACCCCGACGTCACCGCCGCCGCCCTCATGCCGACTTATCTGAGACTTTCGCAGGCGGAAAGAGAACGCGCCGAACGCGAGAACACCGTCCGATAACAACAGGAGGAGCTATGAAGGTACTCATACTTAACGGAAGTCCGAGAGCCGGAGGCAATACGGCTCTTGCAATAAACGAAGCCGTGAAGGTATTTGAAGCGGAAGGCATAACCGCCGATGTTATGAATATAGGAAGCAAGAATATCCGCGGCTGTATTGCCTGCAACAAGTGTGCTGAACTCGGCAGATGTGTGTTCGACGACGCGGTGAATGAAGCGGCAAAGAGATTTGAAGAAGCGGACGGACTTATCGCCGCTTCCCCGGTATATTACGCTTCCGCAAATGCAACTCTCATCGCCTGTCTTGACCGCCTTTTCTACAGCACCTCGTTCGACAAGACTATGAAAGTCGGCGCAGGCATCGTAACAGCGCGCCGCGGCGGCTGTTCAGCCACATTCGACGAGCTGAACAAATACTTCACCATAAGCGGCATGCCTGTCGCTTCAAGTACATACTGGAACAGCGTTCACGGGAGAGAAAAGGGAGATTCCGCTTTCGACGCGGAAGGCTTGCTTACTGTAAGAACTCTCGCCCGGAATATGTCATTCCTTATGAAATCTATCGCACTCGGAAAACAGCAATACGGTCTTCCGGAAAAGGAACCCTGGCAGCCTACCCACTTTATCCGCGATGACCTTAAGACAGGAGGAGACCTATGATATACATCGGCTGCGATCACGGCGGCTACGAAATGAAGCTCGCACTGATCGGTTATCTGAAAGAAAACGGTTTTGAATACGAAGATCTCGGATGCGGCGGCGAACCCGTTGACTACCCCGATATCGCAGAAAAGGTTTGTGCAAAAGTTCTTGCATCACCCGAAAACAAGGGCATTCTTATATGCGGCACAGGTATCGGCATCTCGATAGCCGCAAACAAGATCAAAGGCATTCGCGCCGCTATCGGTTACGACTGGTATTCCGCGAAATATACCCGTCTGCACAACGACGCAAATGTTATCTGCTTCGGCGGACGAACCATGGGCATCGGCTCGGTGACGGAATCCCTCGATGTATTCCTGCACACGGATTTCATGGGCGGGCGGCACAAGACCCGCATTGACAAAATAAGCGCACTGGAGGAAAAAAACAATGTATGAAAATGAAAAGCTCCACATTCTCGATCACCCGCTGCTGCAGCACAAGATAACCCTGCTGCGCGACAAGAACACCGGCTCCAAAGAGTTCCGTGAGCTTGTTGAGGAAGTCACAATGTTCATCACCTATGAAGCTACACGCGATCTTCCGCTCAAGCAGATCAAGGTGCAGACGCCAATAGCTATTGCAAACGCAAATGTGATCTCCGGCAGAAAAGTCGCATTCATTCCCGTTCTTCGTGCAGGTCTCGGCATGGTTGACGGTGCAACTGCACTTGTTCCCGCCGCAAAAGTCGGTCATATCGGTATCTGCCGTTCCGACAGTGAGCCGGACGGACTCCAGGTTTACTACAACAAGCTTCCGTTCGATATCGAAGAGCGCGAAGTAATGATTCTCGATCTTATGATCGGAACCGGAAAGACTGCCGCAAAGGCTGTTGAAGTCGTTAAGGAAGCCGGTGCAAAGACGATCAAGATCTTATCCGTTATCACCTGCCCCGAAGGCGTTGAATTCGTGCATTCAAAGTACCCCGACATCGACATTTTCTGCGGCGCTCTTGACGATCATCTCAACGAGGATCTCTACATTGTTCCCGGAATAGGTGACGGCGGAGACAGAATCTTCGGCACGAAGTAAACACAGAGCCGTTTCTTATTCTATATCTTAATGAGGAGACCAACTATGAAAAGCAAAACTATACAATCTTTTCTGTATTTTGTCGGCACTGTATCTTTTATAGGCTGCTTATTTTACGGATTATCTGAATTAGGTCACCATGAAAACATTGTCGGGTTAGTTATATGGATATTGGTTGGTCTGCTGGTTTTCGCTTTACTTTCAGTTATTGGTAATGTCGTTGTGGCTATGGAAGAGAAAAATCAAATTTCGTCAGAAACCAATATGATTTTAACAGATATGAATGAAAATTTAGCTGAAATAAGAAAGTATTTGAAAACACAAAAAAAGGAGGAATAATCTATGTACTGCACAAGAAAAATAACCGACGATATCATATACATCGGCGGAAGTGACCGCAAGCTCTCCCTTTTTGAAGCAGTCTATCCCGTTCCCACAGGAGTTTCGTACAATTCCTATCTCGTAATGGACGAGAAGACCGTTCTGTTTGATACAGTCGATAATTCTATCGGCGAGCTCTTCTTTGAAAATCTCGCTCATGAACTCGGCGGAAAACCTCTCGATTACATCGTAGTCCAGCACATGGAGCCGGATCATTCCGCTACCCTGCGCCGACTCCTTGCAGCTCACCCCGAAACAAAGATTCTTTGCAGCGCAAAGGCGCTCGCAATGATAGGGCAGTTCTTTGAAGCACCCGCTGCCGAACGTGTACAGGTAATAAAAGAGGGCGATACCCTCACCACAGGCAGACATACTTTCAGCTTCGTTGCCGCACCTATGGTTCACTGGCCGGAAGTTATGATGACATACGACACCACTGACAAGATACTGTTCACAGCAGATGCTTTCGGTACTTTCGGCGCACTTGACGGCGCTGTATTTGCCGATGAAGTTGACTTTATGCGGGATCATCTCGACGAAGCGCGCCGTTACTACTGCAATATCGTAGGCAAGTACGGTACGCAGGTACAGGCTGTTCTCAAAAAGGCTGCCGGTCTGGATATTCAGATGATATGTCCGCTTCACGGTTTCGTATGGCGCAGAGAGACAGACAGCATAATTGCAAAATACGATCTCTGGAGCAAGTACGAAGCCGAGGAAAAGGGCGTGCTTATTGCATATACATCAGTTTACGGCGGTACTCAGGCTGCTGCTGAACTCGCTGCCGCAAAGCTCCGCGACAAGGGTATAAATGTGAAGATGTACGATGCCTCGATGACGCACACATCTTACATTGTGGCAGAGGCTTTCAGGTTCAGCCACATCATCTTTGCAACAACTACCTACAACAACGGCATTTTCATTAAAATGGAAGAGCTGCTGCATGATCTTACAGCTCACAACTTCTCGAACAAGACGGTTGCGATAATCGAAAACGGAACATGGGCTCCTGCTGCAGGAAAACTTATCCGCGCTATGCTCGAACCCTGCAAGAACATCACGATACTTGACGAGCAGCTCACTATAAAATCGGCAATGAAACCGGCTGACGAAGCTGCGCTCGATGCCATGATCGAAAAGATAGCGGCTGATTTCGTTAAGCCTGTTCCCCGGCAGCATGATACAGCTGTTGACAATTCCGCGCTCTTCAAGATCAGCTACGGTCTTTATGTCCTCACGGCAAACGAAAACGGAAGAGACAACGGCTGCATTATCAACACCGCACAGCTTCTCACCGATAATCCCCGCCGCATAACCGTTGCGGTGAACAAGAAAAATCTTACTCACGATATGATGATGAGCACCGGAAAGTTCAACATTTCTGTACTCACTGACAAGGCTCCGTTCCAGACATACAAAGATTTCGGTTTTGTAAGCGGACGAGACAAGGAAAAAATCGCCGATGCACCTATCGAATTTGCACGCAGTGAAAACGGAGTTGTTTATCTCACAGAGAATGTGAACGCATTTATCTCCGGCAAGGTGATCGACTCGAAGGACTACGGCTCTCATACGCTCTTCACAGCCGAAGTCACAGAAGCCCGCATTATCGGCGAGGGTGATTCCGTAACTTACGATATCTATCAGAAGCACATCAAGCCCAAGTCTGCTCCCACCAAGAAAAAAGGCTTTATCTGCACCGTCTGCGGCTTCATCTATGAGGGCGAGGAGCTTCCGCCGGATTACGAATGCCCTCTCTGCGGTCACGGCGCCGCTGATTTCGAACCATTAGCGTGATCACCGCTGACGCGGACGGGAGAGCGGCTCCGCCTCTCTCCCGAACCCTTACTCCGGTTCCTTTCGGACGCGAAAGGAACCGAAAGCGAATCCCGTAACACGGAACTTGAATAGTTTGCAAACAGATTGATAAAAAGGCTCTGCGATCATTGCGGAGCCTTTTGGATTGGCACTTTAACGGAAATAAAAAGCA
>JAFVBZ010000116.1 GCA_017479645.1 Ruminiclostridium sp.
AACCTTTATCTTTCTTCGTTGATACAGGCATTATCTATCCTTTTACCTGCAATGAATTCCGGTCTTTCAAGAAGTCCTGCTCGCTCTTCGATTATGATGAATGGCGTCAGATCCTTCTTCTTTTTGTCCGCCCGGTAGGTGAAAAGGAATCTGAAAGTATGTATCCCGCCTTTGCAATAGATATTCACATCATATCCGATAAGTTTTGAAAAGCGCTTTTTCTCGGTATATTCGACATTCAGGACATCGGAATAGTATATATCCGCGCGGACATCGCGTTTCGGACAAACTATCAGCATTTTCTGCTCGTCTGCTACGAAATTGTACTGATCTCCGGACAGGATAACTCTGATCATACCGACAAGAATAAGTACAGATGCTATCGGAGAGACTATCTTGAGAATATCGAAAATTAGGGTTATCAAGACGCTGGCAAGATTAGCGGAGGCATGGATACTTACCGCATATATTATTGAAAGACACAGCACTATAATGATTATCGTCATTATCACATACGGTGTCTCATACGGATTGCGGCAGCGGAATATTCCTCTCCTGCTGTATTCAAACCGGTCATCAACCGCACTCAAGGAAGTAGTATATTGGGATCTCATAATGCCTCCTTTTCCGTTTTCTGACGCAGTATTTCGACACGTTCCTCGATAATATGGAACGGGGTGTTTCCCGGCAGCCGGTTAGCGATACTTTTGTTGAAAAGGTATTCAAGAGTAATGTTTCCGAGCGAACGTGTGACGATAGTTACGGTATAGCCGCGGATCATCTTCCCGAATATCTTGCGCTCTTCATACTTTACGGCGATTACATCGGAATAGAAGATATCCGTCTTATGTACATTGTCGCTCTTGGAAGAGAAACTGAATACCGTCTCATTTGCCGAATACCGGTACAGCTTTCCGCTCAGTATCATCTTGAACGCTATGGCTTCACCGGTAAAAAGGACTATGATAAATCCGATAAACGACAGTGCCGCCAAACCGGCATACTGTGTGGGATCGGTCTGCGCATACAGTGTATGTTCCTTATATACGCTGTATATAAGGTTATATCCTCCGTATAAGAGCAGAACGCCTATGACTGCCGTAATAACAAAGGATATCCTTTCCGTTGCAAGGGAGCAGCGGAAAGTACCTTGTGTTGAAAATCCGAAACGATCATCTACCGGAGAACGTGTTTCATACATATTATTCTGAAAGAACCGTCTTTATGTGCAGTTCTTCAAGCTGCTTATCATCAACGACAGCAGGACAGTCGCTCATAAGCTCACTTGCGTCCTTTACTTTCGGGAATGCGAGAACATCTCTCAGGCTGTCAGCGCCGCAGATAAGCATTGCGAGTCTGTCAAGTCCGATTCCCATTCCGCCGTGCGGAGGTGCTGCAAACTTGTAAGCGTCAACAAGGAAGCCGAATTTAGCCTGTATCTCTTCCTCCGTAAGTCCGAGAAGTTCGAACATCTTCTGCTGGAGCTCGGGGTCATTTATACGGATAGAACCGCTGCACAGTTCAACGCCGTTGAGTACAAGGTCGTAGCATTTCGCAAATACCTTCTCCGGGTTTTCTTCGAGATGCGGAATACACTCATCAAGCGGCATGGTGAAAGGGTGATGCATAGCGTCCCAGTGCTGGGTCTCCTCGTTGTACTCGAAGAACGGGAATTCTGTGATCCAAAGGTAGTTCCAGCCTTCCGGGATAATGTCGAGCTGCTTTCCTACCTGTAAGCGAAGAGCGCCGAGTACGGGCAGAGTGACCTTGTTCTTGTCTGCAACTATAAGTGCAACATCGCCCTTTTCACAGCCGAGAGCTTTCAGTATAGCCTGCATTTCGTCCTCGGTCATAAACTTTGCGAAAGAGCAGTTAGGCACATCTTCTACCCAGCGGATATATGCAAGTCCCTTTGCGCCGATACCTTTAGCGGTTTCTGTAAGCTTGTCTATCTCTTTTCGTGTAAGTGTTCCGGCTGCATTCTTCGCAACGATACCGCGTACGGAACCGCCGTTCTGTATAGCGGAAGTGAATACGCCGAATCCGCAGTCCTTCACGATATCGGAAATATCGGTTATCTCCATTCCGAAACGCGTATCGGGCTTATCGGAACCGTATCTGTTCATGGCATCGTTGTAGCTTAAACGGGGAAGGGGAGTAGGGATATCAATATCCAGCGTCTCTTTCATAAGCTTTTTTACAAAGCCTTCTGCGATCAGGAGAATGTCATCAACATCAACGAATGACATTTCAAGATCTATCTGCGTGAATTCCGGCTGTCTGTCCGCACGGAGATCTTCGTCCCGGAAGCAGCGCGCAAGCTGGATATAGCGGTCAAATCCGGATATCATAAGGAGCTGCTTATAGATCTGGGGAGACTGAGGAAGTGCATAGAACTTTCCCTCGTGTATTCTCGACGGAACAAGGTAGTCTCTTGCTCCCTCGGGAGTAGATTTTATCATCATAGGTGTCTCGATCTCAAGGAAACCGTTGTCATAGAAGTAATCGCGTGCTATCTTTGCGATCTTATGGCGCATGATGATGTTGTCCTGGAGCTTCTTTCTGCGCAGATCGAGGTATCTGTACTTAAGACGGAGCTCGTCGTTGACCTTTGTATCGTTTGTGATCTCGAACGGAGGTGTCTGAGCCTTTGAGAGAATGCGCAGATCGGAGACGAGGATCTCAACATCACCGGTCTTTATCTCTGTATTTACGCTCTCACGTTTGCGGAGAATGCCCTTTGCCATAAGCACATATTCGCTTCTTACCGACTTTGCCTTCTCAAATACAGCCTTGTCGGTGGTATCATCGAATACGAGCTGAACGATGCCTGTCCTGTCACGCAGGTCAATGAATATAAGGCTGCCCTTATCGCGGATACGTTGTGTAAATCCTCCGACAGTCACTTCATTTCCGATTCCCTCGACTTCTCCGCAGTAATGGGTGCGGGTAAGTCCTTTCATATTGTCTGCCATTGTTTGCTGTCCTTTCTTTGTGCATAAGATGTATGCAATATATCAAATATATATTATATCATAAAGTATGACGAAATTCAATAGTTTTGTGCTATTTTAGCAAGACTTTTAAAAAAGACTTGATTTTTTTGCAGTTATGTGATATGATAATTTTGCGACATAATTGCATATTTTATAATTTGACGGTTCATTTTTGTTATATGGCAAAAATGCAGCCTTTCTTAAATGTACCGTCAGGTTATTATAAGCAATTGTGTCGCAGCAATAGAGCTGCATTTTTCGGTGCGCAGCCCTGTTGCTGCGCACTTTTTTTGTTGTGCGCATAAAAAGCACCGACAGAAAAGGAGTAATAAACAAATGAAAGCAAAGAGATTTTTGAGTGTGATACTTTCGATTGTTATGGCAGTATCGGTGATGACGGTATTCGCAGTGAACGCTTCGGCGGAGGAAAGCATAGAAAAGACCGCGAAATCCATAAGCAGCGGAAAATGGGTCACCAAAATGATGACAGAAAATAATGACCCGATCGATTACAAGATAAAGGTTTCAGAAGACGGAATTCTCAAAATCAATTATTCCTTTGAACGCAGCAGAACTACATTATATGTTTATGATTCAAACGGAAATACAGTGAAAAACAGCAACGTAACTACAACTGCCGGCAAGAAGTATGAAACAAGCGATCATTTAAGATTGGAACTTGAATGGGCGAATACTCTCAAAAAAGCTACCGGAACTGTAAAATATAACGTAAGCAAAGGAACATATTATATCAGATTGAAAAAATACTATACAGATGACGGTAAAGTATCGATAAAAGCTACATTTCCTTCAGCCGCCAGCTCCTCGGATATAAAGATAACAAGCTTCACGCTGGAAATGAAGAAAGGCGATACGCTTCAGCTCGGAACGCTTCTTTCCGCAGATACCGACGACAATGTGACATGGAAAAGCTCCAAAACCTCCGTTGCCAAAGTCTCCGCAACAGGAAAGATAACTGCAAAAGCTAAAGGTTCCGCAGTAATTACCGCTTCTATAGGCAGCAGTACAATGAAAATACAGGTCAACGTATCATAATACTAAAGCTCCCGATACAGGAGCTTTCAGACTGTCAAAGAAGCCGCTTCGCTTGAGATCTTTTGAGAATAGAGAAGGGGCGCCGCCCCTCACCACCCCGCAAGCCCTTTAAAAAGGGCTTGATCCTAAACCTGATCCCGTAAAACGGAACTTTGACAGGTTCTTCGCAAACCAAAATCAGACTTTTTCGACAAGCTAAAGCTCCCGATACGGGAGCTTTTATTTTGCAGTTTTCAATAAATTTTCAAAAACCTCTTTATTTTCACAGAATTTTATGCTATAATACATAATGTATGACTATATCCCGGAAAGGAATTTGATATGACAGAACTAACTGTTCAGGTCGATGATCTCGATAAGCTCCATGCGCTTTTCGGAGATTTCGACTCGAATATCGGCATAATCCAGAAAGAATACGGTGTTTCGGTGTTCAGCCGTGACGGTATCGTAAAGATCGTCGGGCAGGAGGACAGAGCACAGAGTGCCCGGAAAGCCGTTGAAGGGCTTCTTGACCTTATAGAGCGCGGCGAGACGGTGAATGACATGAGCGTCCGCTATGTAATAGGGCTTGTGAATGACGGCAACGAAGAGCAGGTCTCCGGTATCGGCGGAGATACTGTCTGCGTGACATTTACCGGAAAGCCGGTGAAAGCCAAGACACTCGGTCAGAAGAAGTACATTGAGAGCATAAAGAAGAATACCATAGTGTTCGGAGTTGGTCCTGCCGGAACAGGTAAGACCTACCTCGCGGTGGCAATGGCGGTAAAGGCATTCAAAGCGCATGAGATCAATCGTATCATACTTACCCGTCCGGCTGTTGAAGCCGGCGAAAAGCTGGGATTCCTGCCGGGTGATCTCCAGAACAAGGTGGACCCGTATCTCAGACCGCTGTATGATGCACTTTTCGATATGATGGGAGCCGAAAGCTATCAGCGCAACCTCGAAAAGAACATTATTGAAGTTGCACCGCTTGCCTATATGCGCGGACGGACACTTGATGACAGCTTCATAATACTTGACGAGGCGCAGAATACAACACCGGAGCAGATGAAGATGTTTCTTACCCGTCTCGGCTTCAACAGCAAAATGGTCATAACCGGTGATATTACACAGATAGACCTTCCGGACAACAAAAAGTCCGGACTTGTTGAGGCTGTGAAGATACTTAAAAATATAGACGATATCGCAGTTACACGTTTTTCCGAAAAAGATGTGGTAAGACACAAGCTCGTGCAGGATATCGTCAGGGCATACGAAAAATTCAACGAAAGAAAAAGCTGATCTGCGGAGGACAAAAATATGATAACAGTAAGAATTTACGGAACCAACAGGCAGAAGATCGTTCCTGTTTCAAAAGAATTAAGAACGCTTGTGAAGCGCTGCTGTTCTGAAACGCTTTATGAAGAAGGCTATACCGGAGATTTTGAAGTCTCGCTGACATTTACCGACAATGAAGGTATCCGTGAGATCAACCGGAAATACCGTGAGATCGACAGAGAGACCGATGTACTGTCATTCCCGATGACCGATGAAGGAGAAGATTTTACTGTTGACCCGGAGACAGGATGCTTTATGCTCGGAGATATTGTTATATCGCTGGAAAAGGCACTTACACAGGCGGAAGAATACGGACACAGCTTCAAGCGTGAAGTCGCTTTCCTTGCCGTTCACTCTATGCTTCATCTTCTCGGCTACGATCATGAAAGAAGCGAGGAAGAAGAACGCGAGATGTTCGGCAAGCAGGATATAGTCCTCGAAGCAATGGGACTTACACGATGATATGAACAGACTTACCGGTGTACTTAAAAGCTTTTACTGCGCGGGACGGGGAATAGCTTTCTGCCTGCGCCACGAGAGACATTTCCGGATACATCTCTGTGCAACGGCTTATGTGATGTATTTCGCGTCTTTCTATGATTTTACAAGGACGGATTATGCCGTACTCATACTTACCTGTGCGCTTGTGATAGCTATGGAGATAATCAACACCTCCGTCGAAGTCGTTATAGACAAGGTTTCTCCGCGGTATAACGTCTTTGCGATGATAGGCAAGGATCTTGCTGCAGGAGCGGTATTGTTTTCTGCAATAGGTGCGATAGCAGTCGGAGTATTTATGTTCTGGGATATCGGAACATTCGTGAAGATATTCGAGTATTTTACTGCCGATGTTATAAGACCGCTTATTCTTGCTGCAACGATCATCGTATCGCTGATATTTATATTCCGTGCAAAACCGCGTAAACTCGGGAACAAAAGAAGCAAAGGAAATGATAAAAATGACTAAATCTGTATTTGTTGCGATAACAGGGAGACCTAATGCGGGGAAATCCTCGCTCACCAATCTTCTTGTGGGAGAGAAGATCGCTATTGTAAGCCCGAAACCGCAGACTACACGCACCCGCATAAACGGAGTGCTTACAAGAGGTGAAACTCAGTTCGTTTTCATTGATACGCCCGGAATGCACAAACCCCGCACAAAGCTGTCGGAACAGATGGTAAAGGCTATCGACGGAAGTATTGCTGATGTGGAAGTCTCGCTGCTCGTGGTTGACGCCACAAAGAAGCCTGCCGCTTATGAAGAAAAGCTTATAGAGGATTTCAAGGCAAAGAAGTGTGATGTGATACTGCTTATCAACAAGGTAGATCTGATAAAGAACAAGAGTGATCTGCTCGGTATCATAGAAACATATTCAAAAATGTATGATTTTGCT
>JAFVBZ010000117.1 GCA_017479645.1 Ruminiclostridium sp.
ACACCCTAAACTGATGCGTAGCGACATTCTTCAATGGGCGGGTGCAGCTCCACGGTTAGCTATATTCATCTGAATACAAGAAAAGCCTGCTGAAATTTGTTGGTTTCAGCAGGCTTTTATTATGTTCTGATTACCCTCTCCCTTAACTGCGGAGCGATCAAAGTTTTTTGGAAGGGGGTTTGGGGGTGTCTCCCCTTCAGAGGGGAGGTGGCACGAAGTGCTAGAGGGGCTGACCGACAGACACCTTTTTTTCAAAAAAGGTTTCCCCCAAGTCTCTAAAAATCTCTCAAAAAACTCTTACTCGGTTCGCAGAGCAACAACGGGGTCTTTCTTCGCGGCTACGCCGGAGGGGAAGAGACCTGCTATAAGAGTAAGGACGACGCTGATAGCGATAAGGATCACTGCGGCAATCGGCGGGAGAGATGCGAGATTCGCAATGTCGGTTATGTTTTCGATAATAATATTTATCGGGATTATCAGCACCACCGTCACGAGTATTCCTATCGCGCCGGAGATAAGTCCGATGATCGTGGTCTCCGCATTGAATACGCGGGAGATATCCTTCTTCGATGCACCGATAGAACGGAGAATACCGATCTCCTTCGTGCGCTCAAGTACAGATATATATGTGATTATACCGATCATTATCGACGAAACTATCAGCGAGATCGCTACAAATGCTATCAGAATATAGCTTATCGCGTTGATAATGTCCGTAACAGACGACATCAGCAGTCCTACCACATCAGTGTAAGTGATCTGATGATCTTCGTCAGCAGTCGAATTGTACTGCTTGATTATGTCTGTAACGCGCTCTTTCGCTTCAAAGTCTATCGGGTATATCGCTATCGCGGAAGGCGTATCCATGCTGATAACGCCGAGTGTCTTAAGGTTATCGAACTGGCTGGAGGACGATACGACCTCCGACTTCTTGCCCATAGAGCTGAACTGCTTCATAAGCTCGTCGCGCTGCTCCTCCGACATTGACATAAAGAACGCCATCTGATCTTCGCTGATGTTCGAGATATCGAATGCCGACATATCGAAGTTCGCTATGTTTATATTGCCGAGCGCCGGGTTCGTGGGCAAAGCCATTCCGCCGTCCTCGCCGCTCATCTGCATGATATATGCCATCTGCTCTTCGGGAGTCATAGCATTCAGCGCTTCCTGCTGGTCTTCCGGCAGCATTGCGATTATCGACGACATATCCGGCATTTCGGGCATCTCCGGCATCTCCGCACCCGCCGGCATCATCGACGCCATGTACTGCTGCTGTTCCTCCGGTGTCATCTGCGCAAGTGCAGCCTGCTGTTCGGGCGTAAGCGATGCCATTATCGTCTCCATATCCGGAGCGGCAGCCGCAGCAGCTTCATACTGTGCCTTCATTTCCTCCAGCTCCTTCATCTTCTCCGCTGCATCACGGAGCTGGTTCTGGAGGTCTTCAAGCTCGCGTTTCTTCTGCTCGGCTTTCTCCTTCGCCTCGGCTTCTGCCTTGTCGCCGGCTTCGGTATCCTCGAACGGGAGCCCGTTGAATACATCGTATTCTTCCTTTTCCTGCTGTTCCCTGACGATCTCGCTTTCGTTGATCTTTCCGGAGATGTAGGCGGTGAGTTCCTTCTTGTAGCCGATCGTTCCGCTGATAGAAGCCGAGCGCTCCTTTTCACGGACAATTCCGACGATCTTCAGCTTTATGCCGTTGTCGCAGGCATCTCTCATAAAGTCCTCATCGTCGGTCATAAGCTGCCATAAGCCGTCCTCATTCTTCTTGTAGAGATCGGAGTTCGGCACAACGCTGAATGTCTTTCCGATAAAATCATCGTAGGCATAATCCGGGCTTTCCGTGACCTTATCTATCTTGTTCTTGTCCTTTTTCTGCATCATATCGCGGACTGCGTTCCTGAGCTCGGAGGGATCCTTCATTCCGAGCGCATACAGCGTAAAGTCCGTGATCTCGTTGTTCTTGTCTATGATAAGCACGGCTTCGTTGTAGTTTTCGGGCTTCTGACCCGCAACAAGCTCGTACTTTGTATTGAACATATTCTCGTTGTCGGTGATCTCGCTGAAAACGTTAATGTCAGACGCGGAGGAAGATACCTGTGATCTGAGGCTGAACATACCGGAAACCGAACCGAAGCCGATCTCGTCAAGCACATTGTTCGGGTTCACCTGCTTGATGCCGTCCTCGTTCTCGGAGAACACCTGCAAAGTCAGTCCGCCGTATGAGTATTCGATGTTCGTTACATTCTTTGCTATATCCTCATTGCCGTCAAGGAACTCCTTGAAGCTCTTGAGATCGTTGGTATTCGTCTGCGCGTACATACCCTCAAGTATATCGCCCATACGGTCATCGGTGTATATCCTGTCCTTATCCCTGTTCTGGCGCTCATTCGCTTCATCTATCATATTTCCGCCGGAAACCGAAAGGAAAGATGAAATATCGGTGCTGCTCTCGTCTATCTGTATCGGATAGGAAGCGAGCGTGTCATGCTGGATATCGTTTATATATTCCTGGACGCCGTTGGAAAGCGAGAGAATGAGCGCGATGCCGATGATACCGATACTTCCGGCAAAGGAAGTGAGTATCGTTCTGCCCTTTTTGGTCATAAGGTTGTTAAGGCTTAACGACATTGCGGTAAAGAACGACATGGAAGTCTTGCGCACCTTATCCGGCTGGTCTTTGAGGGGCTGATCGGAGACGAAAGGGTTGCTGTCGCCGGTGATGTTGCCGTCAACGAGCCTTATGGTGCGGTTTGCGTAGCGCTCGGCAAGCTCCGGGTTATGGGTGACCATTATTATGAGCTTGTCTTTGGAGATCTCCTTGAGAATCTCCATTATCTGAATGCTGGTCTCACTGTCGAGCGCGCCGGTAGGCTCGTCTGCAAGCAGGATATCCGGGTCATTGATGAGCGCTCTTGCAATAGCAACTCTCTGCATCTGACCGCCGGACATCTGGTTCGGCTTCTTCTTCATCTGGTCTTTAAGACCGACCTTTTCCAGCACCTCTACCGCTCTGCGTCTGCGCTCGCTCTTGGAAACGCCGGAGAGGGTGAGTGCGAGTTCGACGTTGGAGAGCACGTTCTGATGCGGTATAAGGTTGTAGCTCTGGAACACAAATCCGATCTTGTGGTTGCGGTAGGTATCCCAGTCGCGGTCACGGTACTTTTTTGTAGATACGCCGTCGATGATGAGGTCGCCGTCGGTGTAGCGGTCAAGACCGCCGATGATGTTGAGCAGGGTGGTCTTTCCGCAGCCGGACTGACCGAGCACGGCGACAAATTCGTTTTCGCGGAAGTCAACGCTCACACCTTTGAGCGCTTCAACGACCGTATCGCCCATTTTGTAGTTTTTCTTGATGTTTTTCAGGCTCAGCATTTAGTGTGATATCCTTTCTTTTGCGGCGGACGCGCCGCTCCGTAATGCGTAGCTACACTCTTCTATTGGCGGGCGCATCACCTCGGCGGCGGACGCGCCACTCCTTAATGCGTAGCTTCATTCTTCTATGGGCGGGTGCGCCACCTCGGATAGTAAGTCTGATCTAAATTGCACCAACCCCACTGCATTTTTCGCAAAAGCTGCCCGTAGCAGATTGCTCCGAAATACAGCTACTGCCAGCGCGGGCTCCGCGCTCTCTACTCTCCCAGTCTTTTCACCGGCTTAAAGCCGGCAGTTTTGGCGAAATTCATATTGCAGGTGAATGAATTTACGAAATCGGAGGGGTCTATCCTGTCGAAGTTTGCCGCTTCAAATTTCTCTCTCTCGAACAGCACCGAGAGGATAGTTACTTCCGCGTCGTTGCCCGTAGCGGTATCAAGGATATTATCGACCGCGTGAACTATCACTCCGCCGACCGGCAGCACCGCGAATATCTCTCTTGCGATGCGCACCGCACAGCTGCACACATAGTCCTGGGTAAGGTCATAGTACGCGGTCTTGGTCATTTCCTTTTCCGAAAGCTTCCCGCTCTTCAGCACGGTAACAGTGGTTTTCGGCACGACTTCCTCCGACTTGACCTGGAACTCGACTTCCATTACCGACGGGTCATCGGTGCCGAATTCAAATCCGCTGCCGTACTCCACGAGATCCTCAAATGGATTCGATTCGTTTATCGCTTCAAGATATGCGTCGATATCGCCGTCTATGATGCGCTGGGCGAACTTGTAGCTGTCCTGCCAGTCCGCAAATTCCTGCGCGTCGGCTTTTTTAGCTTCTTCAAGAGCTGTCGTAAGCTTCTCCTTTGCCTTTGCGTCACCGAACAGTTTTCCCGCAAGTCCGGGCTTGTAATCGTCGAGCGCCTTCTGCGCTTCCGCTTCACGGGGGCCTGTCTGACCTTTTACGAAGGGCGGCGGTGATTCGAGCACCGCGTTCCAGTCCACATCGTTCTCGCATTCCTTATGCACAGACTTGATAAGTTCGATGTAGTTTGACGCTTCTGCCGCTCTGAGCTCGCTCTCCTGCATCTCGGTCGCCTTCTGCTCGGCTTTCTGCGCCGCAAGCTCTTCTTTCTGCTTTTTCAGCTCTTCTTTCTTCTTTGTGGCGTCGGAGGTGGATTTTTTCTTTTTGCTGCTGCTGAACGTCTTGACGTATGAAAGTCCGGTGCCGGGAATACCGAATGTCGCAGTCCGCCTTCCGCTTGTGTTGAGCGAGTACCGCGCACCGTTCGTTCCGAGGCTTACACCCACGCCCGACTTGCTGAGGTTCAGCTTTACGCCCTTGCATATTGATATGCTCTTGTGAAATCTGAGTCCCATATTTACCCCCTTATCTCTGCATACCGGAAAGTTTCTTCTGCTGCGCTTACGCGCGTCTTCGCAGACAGCGCTGGGGCTGCTCGCCCCCGTCCCTCGGCGGGGAACGCCCCGCGGCGAAATGCAGTACCGACGATAATAGCTTTCCGACAGGCTTTCTGAAAATACAGAGATATTATAACATAAAAATATCAAAGCGACAAGGCTTTTTTCAAAATTTCACATATATATCATAATATGGCACTGCCCGGTGACAATTATTTCAATTAATAAACCGTCCGCTGCTGAAAAGAATAATAATGTCCGGCAGATGTGATGCCGGCGCATATCCGATCAGCTATTGTACGAACGGAGGAACACTATGAAGAAGAAAATGACGGCTGTCATTGCCGCTGCATATATCGCGTCACTGATGACATTCGCTTCTTACGCACAGTCTCCCGCCGAGGGAGTCGCGGACGGAGCAGGTGAAGTTGTCGAAAATGCGGGCGAGGGTGCCGGAGATGTCCTTGAGGGCGTCGGAGACGGTATTTCCGATGTCACAGACGGTATCGGCGACGCGGCAGGCGATGTGCTTGACGGCGCGGGTGATGCTATCGACGAGATTACCGGCGGTGACCCCGCGGACGAGGTAACATCGGAGGATCCCGAGGAGGATATCACCGATGAAGAAGAGCTTGCAGAGCTCTCGGACGACGATGATGTTGAAGATACCGAAGAGATCGAGGAAGAAGCCGAGGACGAGCAGGACGACAGCGTTATCTATGAAGCCAACATCAATAACGGCAACCGTAATGACCGTAACCCTGCAACAGGCGGACTGCCCTTTATGACAGCGGGACTTGTTTCCGTTGCGGCAGCAGGTGTGGCTTACCTTACCAAGAAGAGAAATCTTGAAAACGGCACGACGCGGTGAAGAAGGTTTCCAAAGGCGCGCAGGACGCGCGCATAAAAAGAAACCTTCCTGACGGCACGACGCGGTGAAGAAGGTTTCCAAAGGCGCGCACAATACGGGCACACAAGGAGAAGCCTTCCACGGACAGGGACAATAACGGTTAAGAAGCTCCCGTGTGATCTTGCAGTCACACGGGAGTTTTTTTGGCGGTTCTACTTCCAAAATCGTAAAAAATGTGATATAATAGAAGAATGGAAACAAGAATAAGTGGGCTGACAGAGTTATTCAGCCAATCAATAGGAATAAGCGAGCCTTGGTATATCAGAAGC
>JAFVBZ010000118.1 GCA_017479645.1 Ruminiclostridium sp.
CGCGAAAAGGCTTCATAGCGCAGCTTGAAGGCTTTTCACGGTTGCAAAAGTGCAAGGAAAATCCAAAAATAAACAAATTATCCTTGCACTTTTGTTCGTCCGAAGGACGAAATGAGCTTGACATCAAGGAATGTGTCCGCCTAAAAAAGACGCTGAAAGCGTATTTTTTAGGCTTTCCGAAGTCCGCTTTGCGGATTTCGGAACAACAACTGCCAAAAGGCAGTTGTTGAGGACACATTACTTACTTTTTACTTTGCAGCAAAGAAGCTGCCGATATCGAATCCGGTGGGCATGGGGATAGTTATCATGTATATCGTCGCAAGCACAAGACCGATGACCGCAATGAACAGTACCACGGTGCGGTTGGGCAGTTTCTTGAATATGCCGACTATACCGAGCATGAACAGAACTACCGAGTAAATGACATTCACAAGGTTGTAAGCATCGCCGTTGGAGTTGTCACGCTGACCTTCCTCAAGTATCGCTCTCGATTCATCAAGCAGGGCATTTGCGTTTTCAAAATACTTATCCATCATACCCGGAACTTCAAAAGGAGAGTTCATACCGTCTGTCATCTGACCGGCAGCTTCGGCAAGGATCTCGCTGCCGTTCTGTTCAACGTAGGAATCCATCTTTTCTTCGATAAGCTGATACTTCTCATTATTGCCTTCAAGTTCGGCAAGATCCTGATCGAAGGAGTACTCCATAAGTGTGTTCCATACCATAAGATCGGAAAGATATGTCTGCAAACCCGCATTATACTCCGAGTTTCCCTCGGAAGCGAGATTGTTGCTCTTTGTGTAATTGGTAGCCTGATTGCCGCCGTGCAGCGAGCCTATCCAGGATGCCCAAGCTGTGAGCAGTGCGGTGATGCCGAGAAATATCGCTACAAGCACCTCGATCGTGTTTTCGCTGAAAAGCGGCTTCTTTGTTTTAGTCTCTTCTGTCATTGTTTTTTCCTCCGTTAGTTATTCAAGTTCCGAAAAAGATATCCCGTCGTCACTGACTGTAAATACTACAGGGTCGGTCAGATAATAGTCGCCGTAAACATCGTCAATGCTGAAAGCATAGTAATAATCACCGTTCGGGAGCTGTGCATAAATCACATTGTCACCGTCTGCCCATTCGTAAGCGTCCGCGGTATATGTACTATCGCTGTCATCATCGCCGAGGATATAGTATATCGGCGCGATCTTGTCTCCGGCTTTCAGCTTTCTGACCTCACGGGCCGCCATACCGTTCTCGTCGATACCGTCCCATGCGCCCTCTATTTTTACACTGTCTCCGGACTGAACTATACGGAGATTGGTGCGTTTGCCATTCAGCTCTATCGGAGATGTATAAACTGTGCTGTCGTCTCCCGCTTCAACAATGTACATGGAAAGCAGTGAACCGTCGGGAAGCGAAAGCCACTTGCCGTCGAAATTATCACTGAAATAACCGTTGTCCCAATCCGTGTAAACATCGTATGTTTCACCGAGTACAAGCAGAGTGCCGTCACCGAGATCCATAAGTATCATTGCTGAAACATCTGCCGTGTAATTGAGTCCGTTTTCATCAAGAACAAAACCGTAATAATCTTCGTCATTGAATCCGGGTTTCTCTGCAAAAGTGATAAGGCTGCTTTCTCCGCTTTCGCCGTAGCTTTCGTTATCAAAATAGCTGTCATCATAGCTTTCGCAGTCGCAGTCCTCGTTTGACCAGTCGCCGTCCTCGGTAAAGAAGACCTGGTTGTCATAGCCGTTACCGGTGTATCCCTTTGCTATCATATCAACGAGCGACAGATAATATGGGCTGATGCAGATACCGCCAAAAGTCTTGAGTTCCTCCGAACCCTCTACCTGAAGCGGATAGTAAACAGAAAGTCCCGAAGCGCCCGTATGAAGCGAGCCGTTCCTGTTGTAAACTATGCAGTCATCAAGTGCCGCAAGTACCGCGCTTCCGTCAGCGTATGCCGCGCAGTTGTTCACGATTCCGCCGATATCCACCATGTTGGTGAAGCCCTCGGACTTGTCATTTCCGCCGAAGTTATCCGCCTTGTTCACGCCTCTTACTATACCTGCAAGACCGCTTCCGGCAGCTTCATAAAGCTCCTTTGCGTAGTCGTTAAATACAACAGCAAAGTCATCGAACTTTTCACAGTCGATTATCGTGAATGTACATTCGTTTTCCTGTTCGAGCAGCGCGCACTCATCGTAGAAGCTGTCAGCCACGACTTTACCGAGTGCCGCGCCGTCAACAGAAGGATCCTCCGCCAGGAAATTGCCGATAGCCGTGTAATCCCAGCCGGTGCCGGGTTCTGTCTCCTGTGAGCCGTAGAAATATCTTGCGTATGTGGAGAGTACATTGGCAGTCTCAGCCGTACCCATAAGACAGCAGTCAAAGCCGATGAACTCGAATTTATCGGTCATATTTTCATAGACCTTCGAGAAAGCCGTATTCATCTCCGAAAGATACAGAGTATCTCCCTCGTTGAGCTCGTCAACGCAGGCTCCCGTAATGCTTCCGCCGCCGTGATCCCAGAATATGAAGCCCATTTTTTCAGCCGGATAGTTCTGAACGCCCCAGTCAAGGAAACCCTCAAGCGTGGACGGATCACCCATATTCGTAAGCGGTGCGGAATCCACCAGCGTGATATTGCCGTTTTCGACCACATAGCGTTCACAGGCATCCGTGCTGATGATCTCGTTCTGCCATTGCTCCGTACCTCCGGTCTGGAAAACAAATCTGACATTTTCGTTTTCCTGCGCCTCTGTCATCTGTACGATATCTTCGGTCGCGGAAGCCTGACCGCTTTCGAGGTCTGTTCCGCACAGGTAGATGAAGATAGTCCATGTATCAGCGTCACCCATTGATGTAGATTTCTTCGCTGCACGGGAAATTTTCATCTTTCCGTCGGAGCCTTTTACCGAAAGTGCAAAGCCGCTTACGCTGCGCTCCACGTCATCGATTTCTTCCTCGGTGTTGTATTCTTCCTCGCTGTCCGCAGCATCGTTGTCGTCTGTGTCATTCACCGGCGCTGTTGTTGTCTGCGCAGGCTGGTTTTCCTGGACTGCCGCGGTGGTCTGCGCGGTCTCGCTGCCGCCGCAGCCTGCCGTGAGCAGTACCGCAGCCGCCGCAAAAGCGGCGATGATCTTCTTTTTCATAAAAGTCCTCCTTGTAATTTGATCGTTACGTCAGAAAGAATATTCCTCGCGCTTATCAAAGCCCCACTGATCTACAGTCTCGGAAGTATCGGTAAGACCGACGTAGTATGCCGTTATATCCGTTATTTCACTGGTGATGCTGTCATAATTCCCCGCTTCTCCGGCCTCAGGGCAGCGCATGATATCGTTAAGAGACTCGGTATTGTTTATGTAATCAATATATTCCTGAGAAATATTATATCTATATGAGTTCGCATCTTTGGGATATAGGTCATCAGCACCGAAAGCGTGCAGTATCTCATGTGCAACAGTTGTCGGATTCAACCACTGCGGCTGTCCGTCATAATAACCCATGGTAAGATATATCGTTTCGTAAGGAGGATCAGGCGGATTGTCAGCGTCGGTCTCTTTTCCCTCTTCTTCAGTCACGTAGCTCTGACAGTAGGGACCGTGGTTTTCTCCGACAGCCTCATACTCCGTAGGAGTATTGTACACAAATATATAGATTATCTGTTCAGCACCGGTCTCTTCCAGTATAGCGGCGGTATCTATCTCGGTCGATATATGCTGCCATGCCATACCGAAGTTTCGGCTTCCCTTGATAGGTTCGATAAGGTCGGACGAAGAATAGCTGCACAGTCCCTCATGTTCCGACCAATCCCAGATAAAATTCGGAGATTTGCCGTACTCCTGTGCTTTCTCCGTGAGATAGTTCACGGCTATGTAAAGGTCGTTCAGATAATACTGGTAGGCTTCGGTCTCCATAAGTTCGTTGAAATCCCACGGGAATTCCTCTGTGGTCACGAAAACCGAAACTATCGCGATGTTGCCGTCCATGGTCTTAGCAGTACCGCCCTCGAAGTTATAGGGATAGCCGTAAAGCTCTCCCCATGCGTTTGACATGGCTTCCGCGTCGCTGCCGGAGCTTCCGCTCTCCTCGGAGCCTTCTTCTCCGGAACTTTCTTCCTCGCCGGAATCCTCTTCGTTGCCTTCGTCGCTTTCCTCGCTGCCGTCCTCTTCTTCGACCTCTTCCGCTGCGGTCGTGGTCGCCTTTGTCGTTGTCGTCTCGGCAGGTGTTGTCGCCGCCGGAGCGCTGCTTCCGCAGCCTGTCACCGTGATCAGAACACACATGGCTGCAAATACTGATAGGATCCTTTTATTCATAATATTACCTTTCTGAGGATTTCCGGAAACGAGCTTCGCGATCGCTTCCGGAAATCCTCACTGCAAAACAAACATAAAATCGGTCAGTGCTCCGCAGACATGACTGCGGAGCATGACCCGGAGGAAAGATGAAAAGAATTATTCAGCGTACTCGCCGTAATCTTCTTCGCTGTACTCCTCGCCGCCTTCAGCAGCTTCTTCGCCGCCCTCGGAAGCGCCGCTTGCAGCCTGTACAGCAGCAAGAATGTCTGTTGCGCCTCTCTTGAGAACATAAGACGAAGCTGCACCGGAAGCTTCTACCGCATTGTATGTAAGGGTATCTGCCGAGCTGTCATAAACGAAGCTTGTTTTGCCGCCGTTGCTGTCGGTAGCGGTAAAGCCGTTGCCGGCTGCTTCAACAGTGAACTGTGCGCGTTCCACCACATTACCGGAGTTGGGGTCATAATTGGATACAGTGAGTGTGTTGCCGGAGAGTGTGTAGTTGTTCAGCAGCCCGTAGGAAGGTAAGCCGAGTTCTCCTGCCTTGTCAGCGGGGGACTTGCCGTCGATAGAGCTGAGTGTCCAGTCGCCGTTCAGCTTGCTGATGTCCGTGCCGCCGCAGGACGCGATGCTGAATACCATTGCCGCAACGAGCATAATCGCTGCCATTACCTTGATCGTCTTTTTCATTTTTTGTTTTCTCCTTTTCATGAAAAAATTTTTTATTCAAAACAGCCCTTTGCTGTCTTGTTCCGGTCAGATGAGCCTTATCCTGTCACGGTCCGGCTGCTGGTCAAAGCTGAACAGACAGGCGAGCGCAATTGCCGCGCCGGTAAGCTGTCCGCTTGGCTCCATTGAAGGTATCTGCTTGTTATAATCACCGTTTATGTACCATGCCGCGAGATCGCCGCCGTCGGCGAGTTTAAGCGTTCCGATATCGGTGTGATACGAAGTGATGCAGTTTTTCTTCTTGAAGAAAAGGAACCGCTTATTCGTAAGCACCGTAAATTCCTTGCCTTTTGAGAAGATCCCGAGGTCTTTATACACGATGATCCGTTCGTCTGCCGTCAGTTCTCCGTTTATGCGTCCTCTTACGGCGTTGATAAGGCTTTCGTTGATGCCTTCCGCCGCGAGATCATCTGTTGTCATAAGGCTCTTTCTGATGTGATCCTCTATTCTTTCCGGGGTCCCAAGCTCGTTCATGCAGTAGATAAGCGTTTCTATGCACTTGCCGACCTGCTTCTTCCTGCGAGCATCGGTGAAATCACGCTCAACGCGGAATATGTTCTCATCTAAGCTGCTGCGTTCCTTTGCGATCTTTTCCCTGTCCTCGGCATCTACTTCAAACTTCGAGCCGCAGAACGGACATTCGAGCATATTCAACGCTCTTGTAAGTTCAAGCCCTCCGCCGCAATTTGGGCATTTCCTTGTTTCCATGTCACAGCGCTCCTTTACTTTTCTTTTTTTGCGAGCATATCCTCAAGTTTTGCGAGATGCTCTCTTACCGCGTCTATCTCTGCCTTTATATCGGCAGTACCGTTTTCCTCATGTTCTTCTTTTTTGTTGAATTCGACAACTTCACTGATAGCATTTACCACGATTCCCACAACCACGTTCATCATCACGAACGAGGAAATAAGTACGAACGGCACGAAATATGCCCACGCATAGCTGAATTCTTCCATTACCGGGCGGGAAATGCCCATTGACCAGCTTTCAAGTGTCATTACCTGGAAAAGCGTGTACATCGCTTTAGGTATATCGCCGAACCAATCCGGGAAAGTCTCACCGAACTGTGTCACACCGATTATTGAGAATATATAGTAGATTATCATAAGCAGCAGCGCAGTCCATGAAATGCCGGGTATTGATCTTCCGATCGCGGCAATTATCACCTGTAACGGCTTTAGCGAGCTTATCATCTTGAAGCCGCGCAGTCCTTTCAGCGAGCGGAACACTCTGAACACGCGGAGTATTCTTACCGACGAAAGAACAGCAAGACCGGAAAGCAGCGAGGTGATGATTATTACGAAATCAAACCAGTTCCATGCGCTTTTAAAGTACCCGATGAACTTATATGCCGCCATTTTCAGCAGCATTTCGACAATAAAGATGCCAAGACAAACGGTATCGAGTATATTCAGAACGCCGCCGACCGATGACATTACCGCCGGTGAAGTCTGAAGACCGAGTATTATCGAATTAAGGATTATAACAACTAATATAGTATTCTGAAAAGCACTGCTGTCAACAAATCTTCTTAGTTTTTCCATTATCTTTTCTCTCTTTTGTCTTTACTGGGATCAAATACCCATTTATATCTGTTGGGACATCTCGGTACCACAGAGCGTATTGTCTCCTGAAGCTTTTCGTCATCATAGGGTCGCTCGATAAAATCATAGATATGCTGACGGATAGCGGTCCCCGCAAAGTACGGGTCATCGGTTATCCATACCACCAGAGTCATATCGAAACGCCTGCTGTATTCAAGGACAAGCTCCATTCCCCGTGCTCCGTTCAGAGCCACCACCACAATATCGTATTCGTGGGAGAAGTAGTTATGTCCGTTGAGCGGATCGCGATACACATCTATGAGTCCTGCTTCGGCTTCAAGCATCGTTCTGATCTTTTCGTATTCGCTGTCGTCCTTGGTATATACCAAAGCTTCCATATGATCCCCCTTTCAGTGCAATAAAAACAAAAATCCACGATCAATGAAAAAAATGATCGTGGACATAGTTATCCATTATTATATTTGAAAACGACAAAATGGCAGAGATATTGCGTCTGCTGTCTGAATTGTAGCAAATCAAATTCATTTTGTCAAGTCCTTTTTGAAATATTTCATATAATTTTCAGATCATACAAGTCTCACTGCTGTATGGCGTAATTATAAAAGAAATCGATGCAGTTGTCAATGCTTTTGGCACGAACGGCGGATTTTTGGCACGAATGGCATTTTTTCTATTGACAAGGACAAATTTCTTCGTTATAATATATAAAGAGGCGGCGGATAAAGAAGGTGATTTTATGAACATTGCCATAGTAGATGATGTGCAGATGGAGACAAAAGCGTTCATCCATTCTGCAAAAGAATACGGTGCTCTCAACAGGATCGAGATAGATGTAACATGTTTCGGCAGCGCCGAGGAATTTCTTGCGGACTATTCTCCGCTGAAATATACTCTTATAATAATGGACATTTATATGGACGGTATCTCCGGTCTTGAGGCTGCCGAAAAGGTAAAGGAGCGGGACAGGGACGCGCTTATAGTTTTCCTGTCGTCAAGTGAGGAGCACTACCCGGACGCGCTGAAGCTCCACGCCTATGATTTTCTGAACAAGCCCACAACGAAGGATCGTATTTTCCGGATGTTCGACGATATCACATCGAAGATCACCGAGCCGTGCAGCAATCTTAAATTCACCTGCGGCAAGGAAACGATCCGTCTTCCGTACACCAGCATAGCTTCTGTGACATCAAGCGGACATTACTCGGAGATAACCGATGAGGATAAAAATGTCTATAAGACTCGTATATCATACACCGAGGTATGCAAAGAGCTTTCCGAAGATAAAAGGTTCCTCGAAATAAACAGAGGAACTGCCGTCAATCTCGATATGATAGTTAATATTGATAACGGCGGGATATGCTGTCTGAAAAACGGGATAAGTCTTCCCGTAAACGTGAAAAACTGCAAAACTATCAGACAGATGTGGCAGAACTATATGTTCGACGTTCTGAGAAAAGAAACTGTACGGAGAAAATAAGCTATGGATATGATCGATTATCTGTTTACCGTCCTTTCAAATTTAGTTGTCATACCTTCTGCCGTGCTTTGCCTTGCGCCAATGAATAATCAGTTCAGATACAGCAGAAAGAAAACCATTATAGGTATGGCGATCGTTTTCGGAGTTTTAATACCGGTCGGCGCTTTTTTACAGTTCCGGTTTTCGCTTGACGCTAATACAGTCCTGCTGCCTATGCTCGTGCTTTTCTTTCTGTCATATCACAAGTGCCTTAAAGTACATATTGCCAAGTCTGCGGCAATATTCGCATACGTATGCGCCATAATGTCGGTGTTTGCGAACACCTCCAACGGTATTGACGCACTTATAAATCCCGAGGCAAACGCTCTGATCGTAACGCATGAGAACGCCGTCCTGCAATTCACGATAAGCTCGGTCGGTGCTTTGGTACTTTTCTTCCCGATGTACAGATACGGGAGCTTTCTTATAGACAATCTGAACATAAACCGTATATGGTATGTAACAGTCCTTATTTCCGGGACCGTGCTCGCTGTCAATATAAGTATGGTGCCGCAGAATTATCAGACGCTCTATACCAATAATGTTTTCCGGATCTTCTGGGAATTGCAGATAATGTTTTTATTCATAGAAATAGTTCTTGCTGTCATATTCTATTTCATAGTCGAGGGGCTGCTCAGCTCGGCAAGGAATGAAGCAAGAACACGGTTTCTCGAAGCGCAGGAAAGCAGTTACATCAAGCAACAGCACTATATTGAAGAAACTGCCCGCGCGAGACACGATTTCAAGCAGACTGTGCGTACTCTTGCGGCACTTGCGGCGGATAATGACATTGACGCGATAAGAGATTACCTTGTAAGATATGCCGAAACACTGCCGGAAAATGATGTGCAGCACTACTGCAAAAACAACGCGGTAAACGCCCTGCTCAATCACTACGCCCAGGTTGCGGAAGAAAACGATATCCGCATAAGCTGGGAGATAAACCTGCCCGAAGATATATGTATCAGCAACACCGATCTTTGCATAACTATCGGTAATATACTTGACAACGCAATGACAGCCTGTGTGGAAGCAAAAGAGAGATATATCAAGCTTACCGTCCGGGTGCATAACGGATCTAACCTCTATATCATCGCTGTGAACTCGTTCAGCGGCAAGGTGAGACAAAAAGGCGGACGTTATCTCTCCACAAACCGGAACGGCAGCGGTATAGGGCTTTCGTCCGTAAAGACCATTGCGGAAAAGAACGGCGGTACGGCAAGGTTTCACCACGAGGGAAACGAGTTTTTCTCCGAAGTGGTTATGATGAATGATAATTCGTGAACAGAAAAAACAGGTTATAACAGCCGTGTACGGAAACCTCGCACACGGCTGTTTCTTACAGCATAACCGCCATATTGCCGATAATCTCCCTTGTGAGGAAATATGTCGGCACAGCGCATACAGCCGCATCCTTGCGGCACTTTGGGCGGACTTCCGTATGAATACCTGTTCTCGGCATTAAATCCTGCGCCTGCTAAACCTTGTCGTAAAACTCACATTTGGGCGCATCTTCCTCTAATTTATTTTCAAGATCTATATGTATATTTATCAATTATCTCATTTTGCCAACTGATTATGACAAAAATGTGTCGATTGTGAAAAGTTTGTTAAAATTAGCACTCTCCTCTTGACATTGCTAAAAATCGTGGTATAATATAAATCGAACAAAGGAACAGAGAAGATATGAGAAAGGATCCGATAAATGTACACCTCATATCCGAACCCTCCGTGCCAACGGCACGACGCCGTTAGGAAATTTCCCAAAGTCCGCACGACGCGGACATAAAAGAAATTTCCTTTTTGCTCAATGACATTAGGAACATAAAGCTCCCGAAGGCAATAATGTTGATGAGTATAAAGGAGGAATGACCTATGTTACTGCCTGCAATTTTTGGTGAAAGATTATTCGATGATTATATGGACTTCGACTTCCCGAGATTTGCGGATATCGAAAACCTCGACAAGAAGCTGTACGGCAAGAAGGCTTCGAGGATAATGAAAACCGATGTGCATGA
>JAFVBZ010000119.1 GCA_017479645.1 Ruminiclostridium sp.
AGCTCGACGCAATAATCAAGGAGATGAACATTCCCGAGGGTATGTCGCTCGACGAGTTCGTCGACCGTGTGAATAACGGAGAACTGGAGCAGATCAGAGCGGAGCAGGCGGCGGCCAAAAAATCTTCCGAGAGTGTTGACAAATCCGAAAATAGTGGTATAATGGAAGTAGGAAAAGAAGAAACGACGGAAAATGATATGTTGACAAGTGTTTTTCATACTTATGATGATCCTATGCGTGAAGTAATGGGATCAGCGATTGAAAACAATCCAGAAGAACTTAATACTATAATTGAGGATTTGAGATCAATAGGAGTTGAAACCGTTTTTTCAGATGATAATGAATCTATCGGCTATCAGCCTTGCAATAGGTTTTCCAACGGAGAACCAGGTCAGGTAAAACTTGCGAGAGAATCAAGCCTTTCAGCATGTCTTCATGAAAAACAGCATGCTTTTGATGATTATGAAAGTGGCTGGAATGGCAGATATATCTTATCTTTTGATCCGGAGGAACATTATAATTGGGAAGTCAGAGCTTATAATGTAGAAATAGAGATAGCTAAGTCAATGGGGCGCGCAGATATGGTTGAACGACTTGAATCACTTCTTGAAAGAGAAAGGAAGGCGATTTTCTATGAAGAATAACAGAATAGATGAAATTCGTATGATGATGCTTGGCAATCGTAGCGAAATTGTGCGTGGACTTAATTCCGAGAATAAATGCCTTCGACTTGACGGATTGCTTTGGGCTGCTTATCATGAAATCAATGATGAAAAAGTGATTGAACGTATTAGGGAACTTAAATCCGACGAAGAAAGTGCTATGGGTTTTAAGGTCTGTGATTATGCCATTGCTGCACTTGACGTCCTTGGTATTGAGAGATATCAGGGAAATGATGATAGACTTTCAGATTTAATAAAGAATTTCCTTCCGTCAAAATCCGATGTCGAAAAAGCGATAAAAAACACCTCAAACGGTTCACAATCTGAATCCGCATAATTTATATCATCTCAGCGCACGCCTCCGGGTATGCGCTGTTTTTATGTAAGAACTCAATAATTTCAGCGTCGCGGCAACAGCTTCGGCGCTGTTTTTATACCCAAAACCGAACGGTCGGAGGAATTCGGCCGGGCAAAACAATTATGAACGTTCCGGACACGTTACGGGACGGGCAAGGAGGAAAACTATGTACACAGATCTTTTCAGAAGACCGACGCTGCGTATTTCAATGCAGTATTTCGCCGCTCCGGACGGTGGAGGAGCCGGGGGACAGGATCCCGCAGGAGCCGGAGACCCTTCCGGAAACGCGAACACTCCCGCAGGAACCGACCCGAAGCAGGCAGAACCGAGCTTCGACGATATGCTGAAAAACAAGGCATATCAGAGCGAGTTCGACAAGCGAATCAATAAGGCTCTCGAAACCGCGAAGGAGAAGTGGGACGCTGATGCAAAGGCTCAGGCTGACGAGGCGGCAAAGCTGGCGAAGATGAAAGCCGACGAGAAGGAAGAATACCAGCGGAAACAGCGTGAGGACGCTCTCGCAAAGCGCGAGGCGGAGATCACCCGCCGCGAACTCCACGCAGAAGCAATCACACAGTTCACCGCGGACGGACTTCCCGCAAGTCTCGCTGATATCGTGGACTGCACCAGTGCAGACAACTGTAAGAAGTCTATGGAATCCGTCAAGAAGGCTTTCGGGGAAGCGGTCGAGAAGGCGGTCAATGATAAGCTGAAAGGTACAACGCCGAAAACAGGCGGAGGAAACAATTCCGAGGACGCGTTTCTCGCGGGTCTCGGTGTAAAGTAAACGGAGGTAAATATGGCTATCAATTTAGCGACAAAGTATGCGACGCAGATAGATGAAGTTATCCACAAGGGTACTCTCACCGGCGCAGGTGTCAACAACGATGTTGACTTCGTAGGTGCAAAGACTGTAAAGATCTATTCTATGGACACTGCACCTCTCAACGATTATAATGCAAGCGGTTCCAACAGATACGGCAATCCTGTCGAGCTGGAAGACACTACGCAGGAAATGACGATGACACAGGCAAAGTCTTTCTCGTTCACTATCGACAAGACAAACGCTGTTGACTCTCCCGAAGGTGTACGCGATGCAGGCAAGGCGCTGCAGAGGGAGATCGACAGGGAGATCATTCCGGAAGTGGACAGATACCGTCTTGCGGTATTCGCAAACAAGGCAGGAATAAGAACATTTACCGAAAACACGGCGGCGAACGCGTACACTTCATTCCTTGCGGCTAACACCGCTGTCACAGACGAGGAATTTCCCGTTGACGGACGTGTTGCATTCTGCCGTACATCGTTCATCGAGCTTCTCAAGAAGTCCACAGAATTCACAAAGAACACCGATCTTGCACAGGATCAGATCATCTTCAAGGGTCAGGTCGGCATGTGTGACGGCGTTGCAATAATCGCGGTACCGAGCAGAAGAATGCCCGCGGGCGTTACTTTTATCATTACTCACCCGATGTGCGCACCCGCTCCCGTGAAGATCCAGGACTACAAGATACACGCTGACCCGCCCGGCATTGCCGGTCACCTCGTGGAAGGTCTGATCTATCACGACTGCTTTGTATTCGACAAGAAGAAGGTCGGCATTGCCGCTAACTACGGCGTGCTTGAAGCGCTGACAGCTGAAATGACAGCAGGCGGCGAGACAGGCAAGGGCAAGGTTACCGTTTCCGGCAATACTTCCGGCGCGGCAAAGCTCGTGTACAAGACAGCGGCTTCCTCGCTGACTGTTCCGTCTCTCGGTGACGATCTTACAGCATGGACAGACCTTCCTGCTGACGGTGTCATTTCCGGAACAGCAGGACACAAGCTTTGTGTAGCGGCAATCGATGCGGACAAGAAGGCTGTCGGTGCATCTGCTGTTATCACAGTTGTAGTCGGCTCTTAATCGGAGGTTTTATTAATGGCAGATCACAGACTTTATGAACGCTTCGCCGCAAGGTTCGGTGAGGATATCCCGGAAGGCAGGGAGGGATATATAAACTCCCTGCTCTGTGAAGCCGAGGACAAGATTCTTGATATAACGGGAAGAAGTGAAGTTCCCGCGCAGCTCGACAGCCTTGTTGTAAAACTCGCAGTCATCGCATACAACAAGACCGGCTCAGAGGGAGAAAGCTCCCGCTCGGAAGGCGGTATCTCCCGTGCATTCGATGATCTGCCGAAAGATGACAAAGCACGGCTTGTGAACTATCCGCGGAAGGTGGGAACAGTGTATGCGAATAATGGCAGCTGATAAAGCTGAATATCCGCTGAAACGTGCAGAGACTGTACAGACAGGGTATGTCGGTACAGGAAACGAGTACAGACCCGCAGGAACGGTCACGGGGCAGTTATCGCCCGTCAGTGACCGTTTTACAGTGGAGATGTACGGAGATCGTGCGGCTTCAATGTATTCGCTCATTTCCAACACGGAAACAGACATAAGGAAGAATGACCGCGTAACGCTGACAGACGGCGATTACACGGTCATTTCCGTTATGCGTTATCAGACGCACATCACGGCGACACTCGAAAGGTCGGGATCGTATGGCGGCAGTTGAATTAAAGGGCTTGCAGTCGGTTTTATCGAAACTGAACAGAATGGGGCGGGATATCAACACCGTCGCTGATAATTCTCTGCACAAGTCGGCGTATGATATCAAGCGCGAGGTCGAGGAAAATATAAAGACTGTAACAGCAGCCTACAACGGGCAAACCTACAAGGCTGTTGATACCGGTCAGCTCCTGCGCAGTATTCACATTACAAAGCTGGGTATCTGCCGTTATGCAGTTGGTACTGCCGTGGAGCACGCGGCGCCTGTTGAGTATGGCACGGGTTCTGCGGGAGATCCCGCGGTATCGCATACAGCAAAGGTAAAGTGGGTATATTACAGTCCCATTGCGGGGGGCTATCGTACAGCATATCCACAGCCGCCTCGTCCTTACATGCGTCCTGCGTTCGCGGCGAAACGTGCAGAGGTGACAGCAAATCTGTCACGCGCAATTATCGCTGAGGCTCGTTCGGGAGGTGGTGCATCGTGATTGATATTATCCCTCATGTTGCGGAGCTTCTCGCACCTACCGGCGCACAAATAGAGCTTTCGTGGCGCGATACTTACGTTTCTTTCCCTCTGATCGTGCTCTCTGCCCCTGCGAATACGGGTACAACGAGCGGCGGTTCGGAGGTCTTAACGAATATCACAGTACAGGTCGATGCTTTCACGCTCGATAAGAAAAGTACGATCGATCTCGCAAAAGCAATCGACGAGATCATGATACCGGCAGGATTCACCCGCGGTATCGCTCAGCCTCTGCCGGAAGGCGAGCTGGAGCGGTATATGATGCAGTATTCCTGCACGGTGGATTATACACACCAGAACATACTGATTTAAGGAGGTAAAGAAAATGCCTGATCCCGTAACAACAACAGACGTTTTTCACACCAAAGGTATTACATTCACAATAGGCGGAACTCCTATCACCAATCTTTATTCTACACCCGATATGGGTTCCGATCCGGAGCAGGTCGATGTCACGTCTTTCGATGATACGACTAATAAGCATTATATCCCCGGTCTCCAGGACGTTCAGAAAATGAACTTCGACTTCTGGAACAAAAAGGCAAACTTTGCGGCAGCTGCCAATGCAGAACCGCAGAACGGTCAGACCGCAACGTATGTCATAACATATCCGTCCGGCGTATCATATACTATCGTCGGCTCGCATCAGACATACGCTCTTGCTGCGGGTATAAACGAGGGTGAAAAGTTCCGTGTTTCGATCTCGGTATCGAGTATCACACGCAGCATTCCCTCGTAACAGATAACGGGCGGGGCATTCCCGCCCAATTTACTTTGAAAGGAAAAATACTATGGCTAATCATGTTACATATACACGTGCAGACGGTACTGACATAAAGCTGAAGCTCACCGCCGAAAGATCGGTGGAGCTTGAAGAAAAACTGAAATGTTCAATTCCCGATGCCACAAAAGACCTTGACAAAATAGGCACAGCAAGTGAATTCATTGCCGCGGCGATCCCCGACGGCAATTATAAACAGCGCAAAGAGACCGCGTATGAGATATACGATGAAATGACAGATGAAGGAAAGACGATACAGGATTATCAGTATCTCGTCTTTGATATTCTGGTATCTGCGGGTTTTTTAAACGGCAAGGCGGTTCTGATGCAGAAGAACCTGATAGAGAAAGCACAGGAGAAGACGGAGAAGCTCCTTGCCGAAAGTACAACAGCATTACAGAACTGATAGAAGCGGAATTTCCGGAAGCTATTATCATCGGCATATCATATTCGGACTTCTGGAATATGACGCCCGGTGAAATATTGACTGTTCTGAATCATTCTTTTGAGACAGAAAAGGCACGCAGAAAAGCCGAAACGATCAATGCGGCGTCAATTGCGTATTATTCCGCGGCATTCAGCAGATGCAAAACATTCCCGTCAACGATCTGCGAAGCATTCCCGATACTGTTCGGACGTACAGAAGACGGGCAGATATCCGTTGAAAATATCGAAGAATCCGAGCGCGGAATGGACAGATTCTTCCGGGCATACGGACAGAAGGCGGTGAACTGATGGCAGTAACGGACGAACTAAATATTGTGATCTCTGCCGATACCGGGAGAGCATCGCAGAACATAAGCAGCACCGCAGACGAGCTGAACAAGCTCGGAGAGACTGCAAAAAACACAGACGGGGATATGTCCGCGCTGGTGAAGGCGATATCGGAATCGGCTGCAAGCATGGTCTCTGTTTCACAGAATATTGCGGCTTCCGCTGCGGGTATATCCGGATTTCATAACGGATTTGATGCGCTTTCCGGTACGCTGCAGGATATAAGCACTAAATTCGATACTCTGAATGTGTCTATTCAGAATACATCTTTCGGTGATGCCGCATCGAGAGTTGCAGAGCTTTCCGCGGCATCTGAAGCTTCCGCACAGGCTCTTAACGGCATATCTGCCGCGGCTGATGATTTCGGTTCCCACATGGGGACGCTTTCCGACGCTACCAAAGGGTCTGCGGACGGTATGAGCGATCTGAAAAGCGAACTGTCGGCGGCATTATCCTCTGTCCGCAATTTCTCCGGAAACATGGGAGAAGCAGGGCAGGAAGCACTGGAAGCGTCAAAGAAGATAAAAGAGCTTTCGGAACAGGTAAACAAGATACCAAAAGGAAACAATGTTACCGATCTGACAAAATCTTTCCGAACGCTCAAAGGTATAGTCGCTACTCTTGGCATAGGGTCTTTCATAAAGCAGTCAAACGACGCTTATAACGTACAGATGCAGAATGAGCTGAAACTGACTGCTCACATGAAACACCGCATGAACGCGACAGATGATGAGATCCGGTCGATCAAGGAGCTTGCAAGCGAACAGCAGAAAATCGGTGTTATCGGTGACGAGATACAGCTTGCCGGAGCACAGCAGCTTACCACTTACGCAAGGCAATCCTCAACGCTGAAAACGCTGATACCGGCAATGAATAACCTTATAGCGCAGAATGCCGGATATGAAGCAAGTGTCGGAGATGCCACATCTGCCGCGGATATGCTCGGACGTGCTCTTACGGGGCAGTACACAAGCCTGAAACGTATGGGAGTAACGTTTACCGAAGCACAGGGACAGGTGCTGAAATACGGTA
>JAFVBZ010000120.1 GCA_017479645.1 Ruminiclostridium sp.
AAGCCGCGAGCCCGATGGGCTCGCGGCTCGCTGTACTATCGGGTTTTCGCTGCAATACCAAAGTCACACCGTCTCCGGCAGCTCCCACGCCTCCGCCATACTCCGGTACTTCGCAGCATTCTCGCTGTCGCCTGCCTTTTCATAGCAGTCAGCGAGCATTGCAAGGGTATCTGCGCCCTGAGAGAGGACGGTAATGACTGCTTCCGTCTCGAATGCCGCATCATTAAGCCAGCAAAGAGCTTCCGCAAAATTGCCGCTGTCGTAGAAGAAATGCCCGATCTCGGCGCACATCTCCGAGCAGGGGACCGCTATCACATCACGCAGGCAAAGCCGGAAAAACCCCGCAGTATCGCCGGAGATGCGATACGCCCGCGCAAGTACGCACCGTGCCTCCCTGCGCTCATCATCGGAGCGGGAAGTATCGGCAAGGCTCTGCTCAAAGAACGGGACCGCTTCCGCGAGATCGTCCTTGCCGCCGGCTATGAAAAGCTCCTTCGCGTACATGGAATGAAGCGTTTTATCAAGCCGCATACCTTTGCGCAGAGCCTTTTGGAATGTGGCAAAATCCCGCTTTGCGTGACTGCCCTTGGCGAGATGCATTATCTCGATGTCGCTGTTGTATATCACCGGGTCAAGGCGTACCGTTTCATGCACAGGATTTATCCACTCAAATGTTCGCAGCCGCTTAAACAGCTTCGGACGCAGCTCCCGCTTTGAGTTGTAGGCGGTGTTCTCCTCCATAAGGTTGAGATAGTACATCTGGACTATCTCCGTCTCCGGCGGGAGCAGTTCCTTTACGCGCCTGAACAGGCGGATATTGTCCTCGTCTATGACCTCATCCGCGTCGGCTGTGTATATGTACTCCATTCCCGCCTTCGAGAACGCAAAATTGCGCGCGGCAGCAAAATCGTCGATCCACGGGAAATCGTAGATCTTGTCGGTATATCGCGCAGCTATCTCCTTTGTGCTGTCCGACGAGCCGGTATCGACAACGATGATCTCGTCCGCTATCGGCTTTAAGCTGTCAAGACAGGCGGCAAGCTGTGCTTCCTCGTTTTTGACTATCATACATACGGATATGGTTATCATCACACTTCTCCGTTTCTTCTGAGCACTATCGCGTTCCAGCCTTCCGCATTGCTCTTCCGCAGAGCCGTGAAGCCGTTTCCGGTCAATGCACTCATCACTTCGTCAAGACGCTCGTCGATAATGCCGGATACTACAAGTGTTCCGCCGTCCGCAAGGAATGACCCGAATATGCCGCTCATAGCGATTATAACGTCCGCGACAATGTTCGCGGTGATGATGTTATAACCGGAGCCGATCTTTCCGCGCAGTTCTGCGTCGTCAATAATATTTCCGCGGTACGCTTTCACTCTGTCCGCGCCGAAGCCGTTTTTCTCCGCGTTTTCGGCGGCGGTCTTTACCGCATTTTCAAACACATCTACCATGACGGCTTCTTTTGCTCCGAGCAGCATACCCGCAATAGACAGGATACCGCTGCCGCAGCCGAGATCGAGCATTCTCTCTCCGCCGTTCACTATGCCTTCCAGAAGCTCCATGACCATTTTGGTGGTGTGGTGCTGACCGGTGCCGAAGCTTGATGCGGGGTCTATTTCGAGTATCTTTCTGCCCTGCGTATCGGGAACATTCTCCCATGACGGCTTTACTATCAGCTTTTCGCCGACATTGAAAGGCTTGTAGTACTGCTTCCAGTTGTTCGCCCAGTCCTCCTCTCGGACATTCCCGATATGTATATCCGGTTCGCCGTAAAGCTCCGGTTCGGCAGTAAACAGCTCGTTCACCACGCCTTTAAGCTCCGCAAGAGTTTCAAGCCCCTGTGCGTTGTCCTGCAGGTAAAGGGTTATGTGCGTCGGCACGGTTTTCAGCCCCATAAGCTCGTCATCAACATAATCCCAGTTAGCGTCCTTATTTTCGAGAAACTCGTCGAAATCCGCGCTGTCGTGTATTTCAAATCCATTTATCCCAAGTTCCGACAGTCTCATAACAAGCACATCAACCGCCTGCGACTTTGTATATACGTCAACTTTCAGAAAATCCATGATCCGTCTCCTTGCATTTTGTTATACTTCTATTATGCCTTATTTTCGGAAAAAAAGCAATAGGGAAAAGAAAATTTCGGGAGATATCCTTCGCTGTTCGGGGTGCCGGGTCTGTCGGTCAGCCCTGTGGGAAACGCAGTGGGGTTGGCGATATTTCACATTTAATCTGTGAGTTATGCTTCACGTTAAAAGGTTCTGATCTGTTTCGGGTTTTAATGCGAAGCGAATAAAAGTCTTTGGAAAGGGGTTTGGGGGATAACCTTTCTTCAGAAAGGTTTCCCCCAAGTCTCTCAGACCTCTCTCCCTCCGTACAGCTCACCAAGCAGGCGGTAATACCATGCTGCCGAGCCGGTATATGCCGACCAGCCGCCGCGCCCCTTACACTCCGGGTTGGTGTAGATATCCGCAGACATGAAGTATGGCTCGTTGCGGTATGCGCTTCCGCGCTCCGCCGGATTCAGAACCGCGGCAAGCCTTTCCGCCGTCTTGCGTTCGCCGCTGTGCAGGAACGCAAGAGCCAGCCACACCGCAGCATGGGTGTATTGCGCACCGTTCTCGCGGACTCCTTCCGGATAGCCGCGGACATAGCCGGGATCCTCTGCGGAATCCTCGCTGTAAGGCGGCGTAAACAGCGCTATTATGCCGGACTTCTCATCAAACAGCTTCTCATAAGCCGCTTTCAGCGCGCTCCGGCGCTTCTCCTTGTCCGGAAGTCCCGCAAGCTCCGCAAATGCCTGCGGGAGCAGGTCTATCTCACAGCACTCGTTGCCCTTTGCCCCCATTTTCGCGCCGTTGTCATAAAACGCGCGGAGGTAATACCCGTTCTCGAACGCTTCGTCCTCAACAGATGCCGCAAGCGACGACGCGCGCTTCTCGAGTTCAGCCGCGTACCCGTCGTCTCCCAGCGCTCTCGCAAACGGCACAAACAGCTTCACCGTCATAACGTAGAACATTGAAAGCCACACGCTCTCGCCCATTCCGTCCTCGCCTACGCGGTTATAGCCGTCGTTCCAGTCACCGCTCCCCATTTTTATAAGAGAGTGCGGACCTGTACGGTAACAGCGGTCAAAGGACTTCTTGCAATGCTCGTAAACGCTCGCGGTCATGCCGCTCCGGGATACCGTCATATACCGCTCGGAATCATTGCCGAGCTCCTCGCCGGCAATATACGGCACTTTCTCGTCCCAGATGTCCATATCCCCCGTTACCCGCGCATACTCCGCCGCCGCGTAGGGCAGCCACAGCATATCGTCCGAACAGCGCGTCCTTATTCCCTTTTTGCCGGCGCCGGTCTCATGCCACCAGTGCAGCACATCTCCCGCCGCGAACTGCGAACCGCAGCAGCGCAGTATCTGCCGCTTTGCCTCGGAGGGCATGAAGTACACGGCAGCCGTGCTGTCCTGGAGCTGATCGCGGAATCCGTAGGCTCCGCCGTTCTGATAAAAGCCGCTTCTCGCCCACATACGGCAGCCGAGTATCTGCCACGGGAGCCAGACATTGTACAGCCTGTCTATCGTGTCACTGCCGCTCTTTATCGTCGGGTGCAGCTCGTATTCCGGGATAAAATCGCCGGGTCCGGCATCTTCAAGCACATCGAGCATCTCGTCTGCGCCGTGCTCGCCGTAGCACAGTGAAAAGTTCAGCTCCACGGTGCCGTGAGCGGGTACGCTCACTTTCGCGGTCACGGCGGCGCAGCTTCCTGCGAAGCTGCGCACCTCGCCGTTAACTTCTCCAGACCAGAACTGTTCGCGGTTCGTCGTAAGTGCGCATTCCGAGCCGTCCGGGGTACTGCAGGCTACCGCCGCTTCACCGGAAAATTCCGGGTTCGCTGTATTGCGGATATAGATGCGGTTCTTTCCGCGGCGGTATGTCAGCACAGCGCCGTTGTTTGTCGCAGTCCTGTCCCAGGCAAGCACCGGTTCGGTGTAGTACGACAGCGCGCACTGCTTTTCAAGCTCGCCGGTATTTGTCACGCAGACCGTCAGCCGCTTTCCCATTCCTTTCTGCATAACGGCAGCGGAAGTGCGGAATTCGAGCTTTCCGATCTCCGAAAGATACTCCGCGCCGCAGGGACGGAACACGGCTGTGCTGCCGGCTATGATGTCGTAGTACCTGCCGAGCCCCTTTACCAGCAGCATCTCACCGCCGTTGTCCCGCAGAGCGTCATTATACCACGGGGTAAGCTTGTTCTCGCGGCTGTTCATTGCATAGGTGAAGCCGAGGGAGTTCTGTGTCACAACACAGCCGAATTCCGGGGAGGCGATAATATTGCAGAAGGGGTGACCCTTTGACTTTATAACGTAACCGTCACCGCGGAATCCCTCGGAAAAGCCGGTGTCAAGCGGTTCGGCAGGTATGACTTCAGCAAGCTTCACAGGGGGCTTGCGCTCTTCCACAGGCTTTCCGAAAATGCAGACTGCCGCTTTTGTCACGAACGCAAGCTCCTTCGACGAAAGCTCGGAATAGAGCAGAGGGTAGATGCACTTCGTTCCGGCAGTCCGCAGAAACATCGCCTCGGACTTATCCGCCGCGGTCTCGCACAGCATTATCACATCTACCGGCATACCGCAGCCGAACATTCCCTCCGCCATAAGCGCGGCGGCTTCACCGTCCCTGCCTTCACCGAGGTGATAGATGACAATGGGTCTGTCGCCGCTAATGCCGAGCTTCCAGAGGGTATCGCGTCCGAGATCCGAGGAAGCGGTGAGTATTTCCTCGGAAAAGACGTTTTTGCATATCGCGGCAGGCAGCAAGCGCCTTGCAAGCCGTCCGGCAAGCGTCGATTTCGGCAGCGGAGATACCGCTTCGCCGTACCCGCCGTCCGGCAGAGCTGTACGCTCCGCCTTTCGTACCGATGCGGCAAGCTCCGTCACTTCGTCTCTTGAATCGCCGCAGCAGATAAAGAACGCGGTATGGTAACTTCTGCCCGCCGGAATATCCACCGGCATGCGGACAAAGATGCAGGGAGAGGGGACCGAGCTGTTGTCGGAGCCTTTCAGCGCAAAGCCTTTTGAGAGATCAAGCGGCTTGCCGTGGGTCAGCACGTTCTCGCGGGAGAAGGAATATATCGGCTCCCCGGGATCACGGAATCCCGCAGCAAGCCAGGTTTCCTTCCCGCTGTCACGATCCCGGCGGCGCGCGAGAAACAGCCTGTTCTCACAGTCATACTCCGGACGCAGGAAAAGATCGGCAAATGCCGGGTGAGCGATGATGTCCGCTTCCCTTGCAAGCGCAGGGCGCAGATAGACGTAAAGCTCGGCAGACCTGTCCGCCGAGAGCGTGTTGGTGACGGTGATATCGCGTATCACCGCCGCTTTCTCGCCGAACGGATAGATATTCATATCGCAGGAAAGCCCGGCGCATTCAGCGCTGTATTCCGAGGAATTTTCGCTGAAAATGACGCTTCGCTTTACCGGAACACCTTTGTCGAATGCCGTCATATAGAACGGTATCTCAAGTTCTCCCTCGCGGATCCCGATGAACAGCCCGTCCGGGCGGCGCAGGTGATCGCGGACAGGGTATGTCACAGCCCGCCCGTCATACCTGTCCGCGCATATCCCGGTATCGGACATGAAGAGCGCGATGCGGCGGTTTGCGATGACATTGAAGCGCGGACGGAGCACCGAGAATTCGCTGTAATATTCGCTCCGGCTGTCGGCGGCAGTTCGGTCACGCAGCTTCTCGATATCCACCACGACCTCGCCTGACATCACCCGCTCTTCGAGCAGTTCGTCCGCTCTCTGCATAGTTTCGTCTGACATAAACAGTTTCCTTAACCTCCCCGCACAAAGCGTGTTTGTTATTCCGCAGATGCTCATTCCGACATGGTGCGCCATGTGGCTGCGGACTACCGCGGCAGCCGCTCCCGTCCTTGCGCCGGTAAGATCCACCGCCTCGTACAGCCCGTATTTTGCGTGGGAAAACGCCTTGTCCGCAAGCCGGGCAAGATTCTTCATACACGCGGAAAAGCTGTATGAGAGCGCAAGGAACGTCGAATATGGGCTTATGACATATTCCCTGTCCATACCGCCGCAAAGCGCCAGCTTCTGGACACCGTGCGCCTTGTACTGATAGTTGAGATCGCGGTCAAAGGCGTAATACCCGCTCTCCGACACCCCGAATGGCATTCTCATCTCGCGTCCGCGCTGTTTCTGGCAATGCACCGCGTAACCGAGGGCTTCGTAGCACAGGCTTCCCCGCTTGGATTCGAGAAGCAGCTCCGGCATAAAATACTCAAACATCGTCCCGGACCAGGCTATGGGACCCGCATAATACCCGCTCCTGCTCATAACGCGGGAAAGGGCGCGCCAGTGGGATTTGTCGGCTTTTCCGCGTGCTATCGCAAAGAAGCTCAGCATTCTCGCTTCCGACATCAGCATATCGTAACAGTTCGGAGCCTTTTTCCCGGTGTCGGAGTTTATCCCGACGGAAAAAAGCTTTCTTGCCCGATTGTAAAACACCTCGATGTCCGCGTCGGATATAAGCCGCCCTATCCTGCGGATAAGCGGACTATCCGGGATATCCTCGATAAGCTTGCGGCGCACGGCAACAAGACAGCACAGGAAATTCCCGCTGTCCACCGAGGATACGAACGGGTCAATGACCGTAAGCTCATCTGTGGAATACCAGTTGTACAGGCTCCCCTTATACTTAGGAAGCCGCTCGACAGTCGAGACCGTTCTGTCCACAAGGGTCTCCAGCCGCGCAGAGTCTATAAATCCCAGCTCCTCCGCGCAGACGCAGGACAGCAGATACATTCCGATGTTGGTGGGCGAAGTACGGTGCGAGACGCGGTAAACGGGGGAATACTGCACATTGTCCGGCGGGAGGAAGTTATCCTCCGCGGTGACATGATCGGTGTAGAACCGCCATTCCCTGCGCGCTTCGTCCGTGAGCAGCTTCCGCTCGCTTTCCTTTATCGGCTTCGGTTCGGTGCGGGAGACCCTGTCGCATACCACAGCAGCGGGCAGACAGCATGCCACAAGTATGCCGATCACGGCGGAGAAGATGTTCCCGAACCAGACGCTCACCGCAAAAAGCAGCACGCCCACTGCGCTTGACGGCACCATTCCGAGCCAGCCGAAAGTGTCGGTCTTGTCAAAAGCCGAGGCGGTCTGCCATTCCAGCAGCCGTTTCCCCGTTATCATACGCCATACTGTGCGGAAGAACGCGTCCAGACCGAGCAGAGAGTTCCTGCCCATGAAGATGATCTCCGCAAAAATGCGGGTCACAAGCTGACGGGAAAGTGAGGTGATCGGCGCGTAGAACTCACGGGTGTTGGAGAAGCCCATTCCTCGTATTGCCGCCGGGATAAGCCCGAGAATGAACGGCAATGTCAGCGACAGCACCGAGATCACTGCCGGAAGCAGGGAACCTATGCCCTGAACGCCTATGGTGAAGAAAATGGTCAGCAGGGCATTCAGCGGCGTAAGAGCGCGGCGGACATTGTCGGAAAGCTTGTACTTGGTGAGCAGGGAAAGATCTCTGCGGAATATAAGCGGAAGGTTCTGTATATCGCCGCGCATCCAGCGGTGACTGCGGCGGAAATACCCCCTCGTGGTGGGCGGCATGCCGTCGCTGAACTCAACGTCCCCGCAGTAAGCGGTGCCGAGTATGCCGCCTTCGATTATGTCGTGGGAGAGCACCCGCTCCTCCGGCAGCTTCCCCGCACATTCCCGGTAATAGCGATCGGTGCGGATAAGCCCCTTGCCCGTGAATGTTCCCTCGCCGAAGCAGTCGAAATACAGCTCGGAGGAAAGGCTGTCGTAAACGCTCGCTCCGGAGCAGCCGCCTGTCCCGAAAAGCCGGGTGAGCCCGGTGCGCAGCGACGAGGAAAGGGAAGTGGTAACGCGGGGCGCAAATACGCCGTAGCCGCTGTTGCAGGGGTGGACTGCCGCTGCCACAAGGGAGTTTATGCTGTCCATAAGGGGCATGGTGTCGTAATCGAGGGTGCAGACAAAGGGAACGCCGATGTAGCCGGAAATATCGCCGTAAACTGCGCCGAAATCCTGTTCGCCGGCGCAGATGTAGGTGATGAGATCTTCAACAGCTCCCCGCTTGCGCTCGCGCCCCTGGTACATACGCTGGGTGCGGCTGTAGGAGCGTTTGCGGAAGATGAGGGCGGTCTTTCCGTCGGAAGCGTCAAACGCAGACTTCGCCGCTTCAAGCAGGATCTTGTCGCTTTCCGGTGCCTTCTCCTTTGAGGGCGGAAGATCGCAGAGCAGGCAGTATCTTATGTTCGGGGAAGGGTTCTTCAGCCTTGCACGGTGAAGCCGCTCCATGCCGTCGGTGATGTCCTTTTCGGAGGAAACAAGGACGGAAAGAGCGCAGATGACTTCGTAATTCTCCGCTTCCGACAGCTTCACCGACGGTATGTCGCAGGCTTTCGCGTTTCTCAGCAGCAGCGCGTCTATCACGGTCTTTGCGACTGCCGCTGCGGGAGCAAACACCGCTATCCCGGCAAACCAGCCCGCGAATATCACAGTGAGCGCGGAAATTCCGAGGGAGAGCGCAAGCTGCACCGCCGTATAATAATAGGTGTTGGTGTAGGGAAAAAGCCGGCGCACGTCCGCGCGTATCACTTCGCCGAGACCGGTGCCGGAGTGCTTCGCGGTGATAAGGTATTCCGACGCGAGCCGGCGTTCGTCGATATCCGCCGCCTGCGCACATCGGGTGGTGTCCGCCCGCAGCATCGCCTTCGTCTTTTCGTCGCTGACCGCATACTCCGCATCAGCCGCATACCGCAGGCACATCGGGTTCAGCAGCCCGTTGATATGCTCCGCGTCAACGTCGGCAGCGGTATAGACGATATCCCGTTTCTCACCGTCCCCGGCAGCTTTCAGTATCGCACTGAACCGGATCTGCCACATAAGCGTCATCATATCCGCGTTGTCAAGCACGTCCGCGTAAGGGAGCAGAGCTTTGTAAACGCTCTCGGTGGTAAGTTCGTCGGTATCGGCAAGGGCATGGGTTATCAGCGGAAGGCTCCCGGCGCTGTGTACCTTGTGATCCGGTATCTCACCGATAAGCGCGGTTATCTCGGCGCAGAGACGATGTCCGCCCTGCGCTTTGAGGCTCTTTCTGAGCTTCCTCAGCCGTTTTCTGTAAATGTCAAGCTTAGTGTATTTCATTTAAGTATCTCCTTCTTTCTTTCCCGGCGTATGGATATTATTGACAGAAATGCTATAATTTATTGCTAAATATGAAAAAATTGCAAATCGCTATTGATTTTTCAGACTTAATGATGTATAATATAGAGGATATTATCGGATATTATTATGGCTAAACGGTAAAATTGCACAAAAACGGCATTTTTTGCCCATGCCTTTGACTGGAGATATGTGTAGATGAAACTTAAAGGTAAATATTCTGAAAGCGCAGTATTATACGCGATCCTGCTTTCGGTAGGAGCAGTCCTCGCAGTTGTGGTATTTATAGTTGTACTTAACCTGTCCGGCGGAGAACTGCCGAAGATAGGACTTCCCGCAGCAGAAACAACTGCCGCTGCCTCCGCAACGGAAACAACACCCGCAGAGGAAAAGGGCTATGAGCCTGACCGCGAGCTTGCGGACGAGATGAAGGACGCTGTTATCAGCCTTATCTCCGACAACTACACCATACTCAGACTCTACTATATAAGAGGACTCAGCCACAAGGACGAGCCCTACGGAAATGTACCGGAGGACGGCTACTACACCGTTGACAGCGACAAGTACACATCTCTGAGCCAGATCGAGGAGATCGTTGACCGCACATTCACAAAGGAATTCGCAGAAGAGATAAAGACCGATCCGCTCGGCTACGGCGCTATCTACAAGACACGCGACAGCGGCGAGCTCGGCATAATCGCAAACTATACGCCTATGGAATATGACCGTTCGTGGGAGAACCCGAAGTTCGAGATAGACCCCAAGAGCGATACCGAGTGCGGCATAAGCCTTAAACTTCACGAAAAGGCAGACAACTCCGAGGTTAAGGTAAAGGCTGAGATGATAAAGACGGACGACGGCTGGAGACTTACATCTATCGTCTTCTGATTTGTTAGAAATGATGTGTTTTAATGGCAAAAAACAAGAAGGATAAGCCGATCGCCGTTTACGCGGTCGCAAGTCAGATCGGGCTTATCGTCGTGATACCGCTGCTTGTGTTTGTTATCGGCGGAACATGGCTGGTGGACTACATGGGCTGGCCGGACTGGGTGAGCATCATTTTCGTCGCAGTCGGCATAGTCTCAATGAGCGTATCCGCTATGAACTACCTTAAAAAGCTGATAGCGATGTACGATAACAGCGAATCGGGGACGGGAGCCTCCGAGATAAAGCATGACAGGCGCGATCACGACTACTACGACAACTACAGCAGGAAGAAAAAGCAGTGAAACTCCGACTTAACCGGTACACCGCGGAAGAGCTGAAAGAAATGCTCCCGTTTCTGGCTGCCGCGAACGGAGCCGCTGCGGCGGTGCTCGCCGTGATCGGCGTTCTGACCGGATTTGACTGGAGAGTGTTCAGCGGTCTCGCCGCCGGCGATGTGCTGATGCTCGCAAACTTCGTTATAATCGGCTTTACCGCGGAAAAAGCGGTGAAGTGCAGGGATTTCCGCAAGGCAAGATCGGTCTGCGGTATCTCATACGGGCTGAGATATGCCGGAATGTTCGCGGCGCTTGCCGCACTTACAGCATTCGGCATGATACAGCCGCTGGCAGCGGTGATACCGCTGTTTTTCCCAAAGATTTGGTACACTTTTTTCTATGTGCGAAAGCACGGGAAGGATGAGGAAGCATGATCAATACGGCTGCTGTCCTTATGGCAGAGGAAAGGACGTTCACTGTTGACGGTCCTTTGAAATCAATAGTTTTCGAGCTTTTCGGAAAGGAATGGGTCATCGCCGAGACGGTTTTCACCCAGTGGATAGTGATGCTGGTGCTGGCGGTGCTGTTCTTCATACTCGGACGGAACCTCAAGCTCAAGCCGGAAGGCAAGAGACAGGTCATTGCCGAGTGGATAGTCGGATTTTTCACCGGCTACGTCGAGGACTCCATGGGCGTCAAGTATAAGAAGCGCTTCGGTCCTTACATAGGTTCCCTGTTCTGCTTCATCATACTCTCCTGCCTCATGGGTCTGTTCGGACTCAAGAACCCCACCTCGGACGTTTCCGTAACCGCTTCATGGGCGATAATCACATTCGTTCTTGTACTCTGGACAAAGCTCAAGACGGGCGGAGTGAAGGGCTATCTGCACAGCTTCATCGAGCCGATGCCGTTCATGCTCCCGTTCAATATAATCGGCGACTTCGCAAACCCGATCGCGCAGGCGCTCCGTCTCTTCGGAAACAACGTTTCCGGTATGGTAATCGGAGGACTTGTGTATTTCGCACTCGGAAGCTTCGCGATCCTCGTGCCGGCAGTGCTGTCGCTGTATTTCGATCTCTTCTCGGCAGTTATCCAGTCCTACATCTTCGTAACGCTTACCATGTCTTATGTGGCAATGGCGGATATGAGCGAGGAATAACGGCATCGTAAAAAGGTTCATTCGGGGAGGACCCCGTTAATAAAGAAAATATCCTGCATAACGCAGGCTGAAAGGAAAGGTTACTTATGGACAATTTAGGATTTGTATTGGGCGCATCGGCTATCGGCGCAGGTCTGGCTATGATCGCGGGTCTCGGCCCCGGTATAGGTGAAGGTATCTGCGGCGGTAAGGCAGTTGAGGCTATCGGCAGACAGCCGGAGGCTTCCGGAGCAATAACAAGACAGATGATCATAGGCGATGCTCTTGCCGAAACAACAGGTCTTTACTCCCTTATCGTAGCACTCCTCCTTATGTACGCTAACCCCTTTATCGGACAGCTCAAGTAAGCGTGCGTATTTACCGAAATAAACGGAAGGAGCAGTGAAAATGGGTGTTACACTGGCAGCCGGAGAGACCCTCCAGCTGGTAAATATCAACCCCGATACTATCATTTTCACGCTTATCAATACCCTCATAATCTTCCTGCTTTACTTCTTTTTCCTGCATAAGCCGGTAATGAAGATACTCGACGAGAGAAAAGAGAAGATAGGAAGCGAAATGAAGGCTGCCGAGGACGCACAGGCAGAAGCCGAAGCAACCAAGGCGGAATATGCCGCAAAGCTTAAGGAATCCAAGGAAGAGGCGGCACAGATCGTCTCCGCGGCGGTAAAGCGCGCAGGCGAGCGTGAAAATCAGATAATAGCGGAAGCTCAGCAGGAAGCCGCTGCACTCAAGCAGAAGGCCGAAGAAAGCATAGAGCTTGAAAAGAAAAAGGCTATAAACGAGATCAAGGATCAGATCTCCGATATCGTAATTATGGCGAGCGAAAAAGTCTGTGAAAAGGAAATATCCAAGGCAGACAACGAAGCTCTTATCGACAAGTTCATCGCAGAAGTAGGAAAGGAATAAGAACATGGCAGGTTTAGTCGAAAAAACCTACGGCGATGCTCTCTTTGAACTTTTCCTTGAGGAAGACCCCTCAAAGCTCACCGAAGCAAAAGAGGAACTTTCCGCGGTAAATTCGATAATATCGGAGCTTCCGGAGCTTATAAAGCTCTCGAAGACACCGACGATCGAAAAGGAAGAAAAACTCGGTATAATAAAGGAAGCCTTTGAAGGCAGGCTTTCGGAGTATATCTTCAACTTCCTTATGGTGCTCACCGAGGCAGGCAGGCTCGAATACTTCGACAAAGTCACGGAGTATTTCAAAGAACGCTGCAACGAATACCTCGGCATAGCGGATATCACTGTCGTTACCTGCCAGCCCCTCACGGCAAAGGCAAAAGCCGATCTCTCCGTTAAAATGGAGAAGCTTCTCGGCAAGAAGATAGTGATGAAGGAAGAGATCGACCCCTCGATAATCGGAGGAATCGTCGTAAAGAACGGCAATACTACGCTTGACGGCAGCGTGAAGGCAAGACTCCGCGCCCTCAGGTCGGATATCGGCAGCGTGATCTGCTGATGCAATAAGCAATTCTCCCGGCAAAACGGGATGAAAGGAAAGACGAGATTATGGAATTACGCCCTGATGAAATAACAGGTATTATAAAATCCAAGATCAAGGCATTTGATTCAAAGATCACTCTCACCGATACGGGTACGGTAGTCACCGTCGGAGACGGTATCGTTCGTATCCACGGACTCGAGAACTGTATGATAAACGAGCTTCTCGAATTCGACAACGGTGTGCAGTGCATGGCTCTCAACCTTGAACAGGATTTTGTCGGTGCGGTTATGCTCGGCTCCGACGCCGACATAAAGGAAGGTTCCAACGTAAAGAGAACGGGTAAGATCATATCCGTTCCGGTAGGTGACGCACTTCTCGGACGTGTCGTAAACGCCCTCGGCGAGCCTATCGACGGCAAGGGACCGATCGTTACGGACGAATACCGCCCCGTAGAAAGAATAGCACCCGGTATCATCACAAGAAAGTCGGTAGATACCCCTCTCCAGACAGGTATCAAGGCTATCGACTCGATGATCCCGATAGGACGCGGTCAGCGTGAGCTTATCATCGGCGACAGACAGACCGGTAAGACCGCTATCGCAGTCGATACGATAATCAATCAGAGAGATACAGATGTATTTTGTATCTACGTTGCGATAGGTCAGAAGGCTTCTACCGTCGCTTCCGTAGTTGAGCAGCTCAGAAACGCAGGCGCTATGGACTACACGATAGTAGTTTCCGCTACCGCCGCAGAGCTTGCGCCGCTCCAGTATATAGCGCCGTACGCAGGCTGCGCTATGGGCGAGTACTTCATGGAGAAGGGCAAGGACGCGCTCATCATCTATGACGACCTCTCCAAGCACGCCGTTGCTTACCGTGCAATGTCGCTGCTCTTAAAGCGCCCGCCGGGACGTGAAGCTTACCCCGGAGACGTTTTCTACCTCCATTCAAGACTTCTCGAACGTGCAGCCAACCTTAACGAAGATTACGGCGGCGGTTCCCTTACCGCACTCCCGATAATCGAAACACAGGCAGGCGACGTTTCGGCATACATACCCACAAACGTTATCTCGATCACCGACGGTCAGATATTCCTTGAGACCGAGCTGTTCAACTCCGGTATCAGACCCGCAGTAAACCCGGGTATCTCGGTATCACGTGTCGGCGGTTCGGCTCAGATAAAGGCGATGAAGAAGGTATCCGGTTCGCTCAAGCTCGAATACTCCCAGTACCGAGAGCTCCAGGCGTTCTCACAGTTCGGCTCCGACCTCGATGCCGATACAAAGGCTCGTCTCGCAAAGGGCGAACGTATCGTTGCCGTTCTGAAACAGCCCCAGTCCTCGCCTATCTCCGTCGAGAACCAGATCATCATAATCTACGCTGTAATCAATGACTTCCTCAAGGATATCCCCGTTGACAGGATCGCAGAGTATGAGACCGCTCTCTTTGAGCACATGGCCAACGACCATGCAGAGATAATCGACGACCTCAAGAAGAACAAGGTGCTCTCTCCCGATAACGAGGAGAAGCTGAAAGCTGTTCTCAAGAACTTCGCCGCTAATTTCTGACGCGGCATAGATCAAATCCACGCATTTAGGAAGGAAGGGAAATGATATGAGTAAATCCGCATTCGTACTGAGCATAGTTTCTATAAGCATTTCAGCAATACTTGCAGTAGCAGCGGTTTTCCTGATCCTTACAAACAAAGTCGTTTACATCGAAAGCGACCGCTGATGACGGCGTTTTAATGCACGTCACCGATCAACCCGCATTTAGACGCGGGCCTGAAAGGAATGGGATAATTGGCTACGGGCAACATGAAGGACATCAAGCGCCGTATAAAGAGTGTCAGCTCGACAAGGCAGATAACCAAAGCTATGGAGCTTGTCGCCTCGTCAAAGCTCAGAAAAGCAAAGCAGCGCTCGGAAAACGGACGTCCTTACTTTGAAGCACAGTATGAGCTTCTTTCAGAGATCGCTTCCGTAAAGAAGGATTTCAGCACTATCTTCACGGAGCCGCGCGAGGTAAAAAGCCGCCTGTTTATCGTAATCGCAGGCGACAGAGGACTTGCGGGCGGCTTCAACTCGAATGTTCTCAAATACGCGGCTGCCGCGCATAAGGACGATGCCGAAAAGCCGAAGATAATCGCTATCGGACGAAAAGCCGTCGATTACTTCGAGAAGCACGGCTACGAAGTCGTCGGGAAGTACCCCTACTTCGCGGAAAAGGCAAAGACCGGAAACTGCATGGATATAGCGCAGATAGCGGTTGACCTGTTCGCGGTGGGCGAAGTCGATGAAGTGGAACTTTTCTATACTGCATTCGTTTCGCCGCTGGTACAGACCCCCGAATCAGCTAAGCTCCTGCCGATAGCAAATATCGGCGAGGGAACGGGAGACGATAACGGTCTCATCACCTATGACCCGTCTCCGGAAGCAGTGTTCGACAGAGTTGTGCCGAAATTCATCATGAGCATGATAAGCTGCGCGGTAGTTGAGTCATTCGCCTCCGAACAGGGCGCAAGACGCACCGCAATGGAGAGCGCTACCGATAACGCAGACGAGATGATCGCAAACCTGTCCCTCGTTTACAACCGCGCAAGACAGGAGAAGATCACAAACGAGATCACGGAGATCGTTTCCGGCGCAAACGCGCTGAGCTGACATACTGTCACAAGAATCAATCCCGCGGCATAAACGCTGCGGCTGAAAGGAAAAAGGCAAAATGGCTGAAAAAAACATTGGTACGGTCGTTCAGATCATCGGCGCGGTACTTGATATCCGTTTCGCGGCTGACTCGCTGCCGAATCTGAAAAACGCCATTGAGATCGACAATAACGGACAGCGTCTTGTTGTTGAAGTCGCACAGCATATCGGCGACGACATCGTACGCTGCATAGCTATGGGAGCCACAGACGGTCTGGTAAGAGGCACAAAGGCAGTCGATACCGGAAAGTCCATAACTGTTCCCGTAGGTAAGGAAACTCTCGGAAGAATATTCAACCTGCTCGGCGAGCCGGTAGATAATCTTCCCGCTCCCGAGACCGAGGAGCGCTGGGAAATACACAGAGATCCCCCCTCTTAGGAGGAGCAGGCTGCGTCCAACCAGGTACTCGAAACGGGCATCAAGGTCGTTGACCTTATCGCTCCCTACCTCAAGGGCGGCAAGATCGGTCTGTTCGGCGGTGCCGGCGTAGGTAAGACCGTCCTCATAATGGAGCTTATAAACAACGTTGCAAAGCAGCACGGCGGACTTTCCGTATTTACGGGCGTCGGCGAGCGTACCCGTGAGGGTAATGACCTTTACAACGAAATGAAGGAGTCCGGAGTTATCAACAAGACCGCACTCGTATACGGTCAGATGAACGAGCCCCCCGGAGCAAGAATGAGAGTCGGACTTTCCGGACTTACTATGGCTGAATACTTCCGCGATAAGGAAGGTCAGGACGTTCTTCTCTTCATAGACAACATATTCAGATTCACACAGGCAGGTTCCGAGGTTTCCGCACTTCTCGGACGTATGCCTTCCGCCGTTGGTTACCAGCCTACGCTTGCGACCGAGATGGGCGCTCTCCAGGAACGTATCACCTCTACAAACAAGGGCTCGATCACCTCGGTACAGGCAGTTTACGTTCCTGCGGACGACCTTACCGACCCGGCGCCTGCAACTACATTCGCCCACCTCGACGCAAAAACGGTTCTTTCCCGTAACATAGCGTCTATGGGTATCTACCCCGCAGTTGACCCTCTGGATTCAAGCTCCCGTATCCTTACCCCCGAGATCGTGGGTGATGAGCATTACCAGGTAGCTCGTGCGGTACAGGCTACTCTCCAGCGTTACAATGAACTCCAGGATATCATTGCGATCCTCGGTATGGACGAACTCGACGACAACGATAAGCTCATCGTTGCAAGAGCGCGTAAGATCCAGCGTTTCCTCTCCCAGCCGTTCAGCGTTGCGGAGCAGTTCACCGGTATGCAGGGCAAATACGTTCCGATCAAGGAGACTATCAGAGGCTTCAAGGAGATCATCGAAGGTAAGCATGACGATCTTCCCGAGTCCGCATTCCTCTTTGTCGGCACGATAGACGAGGCTGTGGAAAAAGCCAAGTCGATGCAGTCATAACCGAAAGGGCGTGTGGAAATGACACCGTTTAAACTTCAGATAATCACCCCCGACGGCGTATTCTTTGACGGCATGACCGATAATGTCATCGTCCGCACAACCGTCGGAGACAAGGGTATCCTTGCACACCACGAGCCCTATGTTGCGGCGATCACGATAAGCAAGTTCAAAGTCCGTATCGACGGCGAATTCCGCTATGCCGCAATTTCGTCGGGAGTAATCAAGGTCAGCAAGGACAAGACCGTTATACTCGCACAGAGCTGCGAATGGGCGGACGAGATCGATGTTGACCGCGCCGTAAGAGCAAAGCAGGTCGCGGAAGAGCGCATCAGCACTTACGAAAAGACCAATGACCAGAAAAACCTCGATATCGCGGAATTCAAGCTCAAAAGAGCGCTCAACCGTATCGAGATCGCTAAGCTCAAATGAAAACCGTCGTTTTCACAAAAATGTTTGTGAAAAATGACTATTGACCGTAAAAACGCGATATTATATAATATTATTTGATGTAATGGCGTTTTTGCCGTTCAATTTAAGGAGGACAAATTTTATGAATTTTAAAAAGACTATCGCATGTGCAGCTGCCGCAACTCTGACAGCTATCTCTCTCGCTTCCGTTGCAAGCGCAGAACTCGTTGAAATAGACGACGTACTCGATGCTAACGGACTTGAGCTTCTCGACAGTACATCAAGCTCCTGGATGCCTATCGCTTACTATGACGGTACTCGTCCGAAGATCGACCCCAACAAGGCTGTAGTTGACTACGGTGTTGACTGGTCTCAGGCTAAGAGCGTTGAGGTTGTATTCTCCGTTTCCGAAGGCACCCGTGAAGACTGGGACGGCGCATTCGGCGGCGCAGTAGTTGTATCCAGCAACTCGCCCACAGATGCTACCCACAACTGGCCGGCTTACGACTTCTGGGGAGTAACAGATGAGGCACTTGAGATCGACACATACGAGAGTGCTAAGGCTCTTAAGCTTGAAAAGATCGGCGATTACACATATCAGCTGGTTTGCCCGATCGATGATACAAACTCTGTAGTTCCCGATCAGCAGCTCGTTCAGATCGCTATTCAGGACTGGTCCGGTGTTACATGGTGGACAATGGACGTTGTTTCCATGACAGTTAAGGACGGCAGCGGCAACGCTCTTATCTCCTGGGATCAGGCTGGTAAGTGCTCCCTTTCTCCTGTAGGCGCAGCTTCCGCTACAGTTGATGCAGCAGCTGAAGAGGCTCCCGCTGAGACAGCAGCTCCCGCAGCAGAAGAGACAGCAGCAGCTCCTGCTGAAACCGCAGCTCCCGCAGCAGGCGACACAACAGCAGCAGTTACTTCCACAAAGGCTTCTCCTAACACAGGTATCGAGGACGTAGCAGTTGTTGCAGGTCTCGCAGTTGTAGCAGCAGGCGCACTCTTCGTAGCTAAGAAGAGAGGCTAATCGTTAACCAAACAAACATAAAAACCGGTGAAGCTATTGGTTCACCGGTTTTTTATTATATTCTGATGTTCTCTATATTATCTGTTAATGTTTTTTGAAAGGTTTTCCCCATGTCTTACTAAATTAGTATCTATCCATAGACAAAATCAGTAATTTCGTCACGATTCAGATATTCGCGCAGAGCGCGCTCCACAATTGTGAATTGTGAATTGTGCATTGTGCATTATGTTCTCTCAGCCGATCTCCAGCAGCTCTGCTGCGTTCTTCCAGAAGATCTTCTCCTTATCGGCATCTGAGATATCAAGAGAAGCGACCAGCTCTATCTCATCATGCGGATCGCTCCACGGCAGATCGCTTGCAAACAGCACCTTCTCCACACCATGCTTCTTCACGATCTCCGAGAAAAGCTTCCTGTCTATGTCCTTTGCCACAAATGCCGTGTCAAAATACACATTCGGCAGTCCCGCCGCATACCTTAGCACATGCTCCCAGGCGTAGTTTCCGCCCATGTGCGCTCCGATAAACTTCGCCTTTGGGTAGCGTTCGCTAAGTTCTATCAGATCGTACGGCATCGCACGGTGAACCATGGGCGATACAGGATCATACCCCATGTGAAATACGATCGGCAGTCCCAGCTCCTCACAGCGTTTGTATATCCGGTGACAGTGCTCATCAAATATAAATACGCCCTGATAGTCGTTGTGCAGTTTTATACCCTTAAGTCCGAGCGCCTTTATCCTGTCAAGCTCGTCCAGTGCGTCCTCCGAAAACGGGTGAACCGTTCCGAACGAGATGATATTGCCAGAATAGACCTCCTTCGCCCAGTTGTTGATCGTTGTCTGCTGCGTCGGTTTCGTCGCTATCGGGAGCAGTACGCCGTAATCTATACCGCACTTTTCGAGCAGCTCCCGTGCGCCCTTAATTGTGCCGTCGGTGTAGCAGGGACAGTCAGCTGTCGCTGTGAGCTTTGCTATCACGCGTTCGGCAAGAGAATCAGTGTATGCGTGAATGTGTGTGTCTATTATCATACCAATAACTTACAATCCCCCGCACAAACGGCGGGGGAAAGCCTTTTCCATATTTTTATCCTGCTTTTGCTTCTTTTCGCATCGAAAAGAAGCGGGGAAAGAGCTCGAGAACGGGGCAGCGCCCTGTTCTCGTCCGGCTGTCGGAAGCTGCGCTTCCGCAGACGGCTTACAGCCTGCCGTCAAATGAACTGCCGGAACCGCCGAATCCCGAACCTATCGCCGTATAGCCGGTGGTCTTCTTCCTGTCTGCATTGACATTCTGCAGATCGTACCGGAGCTCCTTAAGGCGCGCATCTACACGAACTGATGCCTGCTTTTCCTTGTCCGCGATCGTGAGATACGAGGAATGCATCTTCACCGCAGCCTTGTGTATCTCCCGAAGCTCTTTGGAAATGCCGAGCGGGATATGCCCGCCGGTTATCATTCGCTTGATAAGCGTGCTTTCCTGTTCTGTGCACTGCGAACACGCGTCGTCGATATCCTGCCTTGTCTTTCCGATAGCTTCGATTATCTCACTTCTGCGTGCCACTATCTCGTCAAGCGTTTCGTCGATGTCCGTCGTGATGATCTCCGTCGTTGCGGCGCTGTACAGATCGGTAAGCCGCGTCATTTCCTCGAAATCCCGCAGCAGCCTGTCCTTGGTCTCATCGGTCATAGGGTTCACCCTTTCAGACTCTCGGCATTGCCGCTACCTGCGCGAATGCGTCTCTTAAGTCCGCAAACATCGGCAGCAGCTCCTTTATCATATTCGTATCCTTCTTGACATTTGCCGTAACGAGCTGTCTGTTGAAGAAATCATACAGCGCGTCAAGATCCTTCGACATCGGTATCTTCATATCAAGCACCGAGCGGAGCGCGTTTACTATATCCTGTGTTTTCTGCAGCGACTTGTTTGCGCTTGCATAGTTCTTTTCATCTATCGCAATGATAGCAATATTCATCTGTTTCTCTGCCTCGTCGTAAAGCTTAACGACGATCTCCATGGGCGTGAGTGTCTGGAGAGACTGCTTTTTGTATTCCGAATATGCGTTTGCCGCCATATACGATACCTTCCTTTTTTGTGTTATGCAGCCGCACCGGAGCACGGCTGCAGTTTAGTTGTTATTACTGGAAATACGACATGAACTGCGACTGCTGGCTGTTCATCGTTCCGAGCAGGGACTCCATTGAAGAGTATCTCTTCCACAGTCTGTTCTGCTCGTTCTCGTAGCGCAGATTCAGCGATGTGATCTTGGTCTTTGTCCTCTTGATCGCGTTGTACAGCTCGTTGTCGGTAGCGGATGTTCCGCTTGCAAGACCCGCCTTTCTGATAAGCGAACCCTTGTTGTCGCCGGTGGACTTAACGCCCGCGTCGAGTGCAGCGGAGAACTTCTTCATTATACCGTTTTCGCTGTCGGTAAAGAGCTTCTCGATATCGTCGAGATGAGATTCGATAGCTGCGTCAAGCGCAGTCTCGTCGATCTTCGCAAACTTACCGTGCTGGCTGTAGTCGGAAGATGTCTTGAGACCCATGGACGAAAGGGAGAACATATTGCCGTCAAGTCCCTCAACAGAGCCCATCAGCGCGCTGCGCAGATTAGTCATGACCGTCGAAGTGACGTTGTCGTGATACAGCAGACCCTTCTTCGCCTTCTCTTCCCACTTCTCCTCCTGCTTCTCGGTAAGATCGAGATCTTCCTTATCAGAGTCGGTCAGGAAGTAGTAATCCTTCTCCGGCTTCTCGTCGAGGTACTTGTAAACGTCCTCGATAAGCTGGTTGTAGTCGTTGACGAAGTCCTTTATAAGGTCCTTGATAGCCGAGGTATCCTTCTCTACGTTGATCGTAAAGTCCTCGCCTACCTTGACATTTCCTGAGAATGTGAATGTCGAGCCGTCGGCTTCTATGGAGTTGCCGTTGCTCTGGTATGTCTTGCCGTTGATCTCAACTTCAAGGTTCTCGCCCTTTGTGAGAGTTCCGCTCTTGAGTCCGATCGCGGACAGGAGGGACGAGCCGCCCTTGTCATCAACATCTACCGCGCTGTCAACGCCGTACTTGCTTGCAGTGATGCTGAATGCGTTGTCAAGAGACGAATATGTCATCTTAACGCCGGCTGTCGAAGCATTTACCTTCTTCATCATATCGGTAACGGTGGTATCACCGCTGAATGAGAAGTCAACGCCGTTTATCGAGAAACTGTAGTTTCCGTTCTCGTCCGCTTCCGCGCCGATATCGGAAAGCTTCGTTGTATTTGTGATCTGGGAGATCGCGGTGGAAGCATCGCCTCCGGTGCTTGCCATAGCCTCCGCATTATTTGCGCTGTCCTTGCCAACCGTCATGGATATTTTTACGGGATCCTTGACAACAGATTCAGTGCCGTCCTCGGCAGTGGTTGTTTTTTCGGTGTAAGCGGAAATCGAGACTTTATTTGTCGCGTTATCGTAGTTTACATCGAACTTTACGCCGTCGGATTCGAGATTGCCGATGCTGTTCTTGAGTGCGGACTTGGTAAAGTGATCGACAACATTCTCTGCTGTCAGATCGTAAGATGCATTATCCTCGTCATATACGGAATTCTTGTACTGTGTAAAGAGACTGCTCTCGGAGCTTTCAAATGTGCTCTTGCTGAGATGCCAGCTCTTGTCCTCAATGTGATCTGCCTTCCAGTCGCCGTAGCTTGTCTCGGCATTCGCGAGTTCATCGGAAGCGTTTGTCTGCGCCCATTCATAGATACCTACAGCATCATCTCCGGCTTCGGTCTTATATGTGTCATACAGCGCTTTAGTCTCGTCCGAAAGAACACTGTTCGCATAACCGTCCTGAAGCTCGGTCTCGGTCTCCGTTGTACCCTCATACTTATTGTTGAGCTCGTCAAACTTGGTCTTGACATCGCCCTCTGCGCTCTTCGCATACTCATATATGCTCTTTGCGCCGCCTGCGTCTTCAAGCGCCTTCTTCGCAGTCTCGTCTGTCTGAGCCCAATCATAGATTGAAGCTACGTCCTCGCCCTTTTCCTGCTGCTCGGTCTTGTATGCCTCATAAGCGTCCTTTGAAGTCTGTGACAGATTATCGATCGCAAATTCGTCCTTGTAAACCTTATAGCCGGCTGTAACCGTCTCGTCAGCTTCGAGCCACTTGGTCATGCGGGACTCTTTGTTTGCCTTTTCAGCTTCGCTGTAAAGGTCATTCAGCTTTGTCTCCCATGTACCGTCGCTCTCTGCGGCTGCCTTCCAGTTCTTGAACGAATCGTATCTTACCGATTCCTTGAGGTCATCGGTAACGGACTGGTAAAGCTGTACCGCTTCCGACCAGCCGGCGCGGATATTCGCGGCTTCTTCGTCGATCTCCTCTTCGGTAGCGCCTTCGCCGAGGTTCTGCTTTGCAAGCTCGGTAGCCTTTGTAAAGCGGATATTGTTACCGTCTTCATCGGTATCGGTTATTTTTACTACGGTACCGTTTTCGGTATCAATAATGCCGTTCTGGACCGCGCTGTCGAAGAAATCGTGAGATATGGTCTGGAACGAGACATTGAGCGTCTTATCTCCCACCTGGAACGAAAGGGTATTCGTACCGGACTTGACATTTGAAAGGTCAAGGGAGTTTTCCGACTTCATCTCGCCTATGCCGGATATCGTGATGCCCTTTCCGGCGCGGGAAACGAAGGTAAGCTCAACGCTCGACGAAGATGAGCTTGCGCTGCTCTGAGCGGCAGCCTTGTTAGCCTCTACGGCAGCAAGAACCTTTGCCTTCTGAGTATCGTAGTCATAATCGGGAATGTCAAAGTCAAAATCAACCACATCGTCGAGGCTGTTATAGGTCGTACCGTCAACAACAACCGGCCAGCCGCTAACACTGCCGGAATTTGACGACGAAGACTGCGGGATACCGCCCTCCGCCTTAACATACACCATACCCTCATTGCCGGAATCGCCGACAGAGTCATTGCTCTCGCCGAAAGCTTCTTCGAGTGCGTCGTTTATGTTCTTGATCGAAGCCGCTGCGTCAGCGCCGCCCTCGAACTTTATGTTCTTTTCGACATCGCCGACGGTAACGGTAATACCGTACTCCTTGCCTTCCTCGAGCTTGCTTGCGTCTATCTTTGCGTTTCCGCCGAGCGAGTTGCCCTTGAGCTGAGCCTGCTTTGCGGTCTTGTTTACGTTTACCTTATATTCGCCGGGGTTGGAATTGATCGTGGTCTGAACGGTGATGCCGCTCATTACCGCTTCCGCGCCTGTGGAGTTATACACCTTTGACGCGTACTTGTTCCACATCGAGTTACCTGCGATATAGGAATCCTTGTTGAGAATGTCAAAATACTTGTTCTTGACGTTCTGCATCTTGGATATGACATCTCTGTAAGCTTCCTGGGTAGCCTCATATTTAAGAACGTTGCGTTCCTGTTTTGTGGCTTTGAGCTTCGTATTGGCTGTAAGAGCGTTGATTATGGACTCGGTATCAAGGCCGGAGTTCATACCGCTCATTCTTATCATATCATTTGCCATAATGAATCAAATCCTTTCTGTCGGTTTGGCATAAGCCGGGTCCTTCCATTCCCTCGGAAAGACCTTACTGATCCTTTTTCAGCGTGAGCAGAGCGTCGAGAGCGTCCTTGGAGACTGCCTGCGAGGAATCGAGGTTGGTCTCCTGTGCATTTCTCAGCTCGTTGCGGATTATCTTTATATCCTTCGGCGCAGAGATGCCGAGCTTTACTCTGTCCTTTGCGACTTCGAGCACGGTGATCTCGATATTATCCGCGATAATAACGCTCTCTTCTGTTTTTCGTGTAACTACGAGCATTATTTCACCTCCCGCGAAGCGTAAATGGGCATTCTGAAAGGATAATCGAGCGGGAGTATAACCTGTATTGCCTTATGCTGCTGCTTATTGATAACAATAGGCGACTTCATATTTACAGTGGTATGCTTATAGTCTGCGGGGACCTTTGCAATTACAAGCGCGGTAGCATCTCCGTCCTTGTCGAGACCGAGCTGCGAGCGCTCATTGTCCGCAAGCATCACCGTGAAGCCTCCGTCGATAAGCACGGGGTTGAAAACGATGAAGCAGAGTCCGGGATCGTCCATGGACTGGAGCCACATCGGGTAAACATCATCGCCGAGCGGTGAGAGCAGCGCGAACTTCTTGCTGTCCTCGAAAGCGTAAAGTCCGTTCGGAAAATCGTAAACGTCATTTTCATCGACTTCTATAGTGCCGAAATCCCTTGTTTCAATACTTATCATATCCGTTTTCCTTTCATTGACCAGAACTGATTGACTGATTAACCGTGTACATCTACTTTGGGAACATAGTTGGGATCCGACTGCGGGGGAACGTAGATCGGATCGCCGAGGTACTCGATCTCTACCTTGGGCAGCTGGGTAACGTTGAATTCTACCTTGCCCGGAATGAATTCAAAGGGTGTAGCCTGGGTATTCTCCCAGTCTATATTCACATCGCCGGCATCATAGTTGATATTGAGCACGCCGTCCTCGAATGTGATATCCGCGCCCTCCTTCGGCAGGAAATCCATTATGGTCTGGATAGTCTGACCCGCCTTGTTGTTCTGTGCCGCTATCTCGGCGGGGGAAACTCCTCTTGCAAGCTGATCGCCTTCACCGACGATCTTTGCGGTACCCTGATACGCTATCGAGATCCCGTCGTTTGCCTTGCGCTTGATAAGATCCCCGTCGGTATAGTTGCCGTAGCCCATGCTCGAACGCGCCGCGTAAGTATCTATATTGATCTTCGGCGGCTCGGAGTGGATCTTAAGCTCGCCGTGCTTGGTCTGGATATTCATTTTCAATGACTTATCCGGATCGCCCGCGTTCGGATTTCTCATCTCTCCCTTTCTGATATTGATCTCAACCTTTATCGGAACGGAAGTTATGCTGAGAAGATTATTGTCAACCATTTCAGATCAGCTCCTTTCATCTAAAAATCATCAGTTGATGTAATTGAATATCGACTGGGACAGCACCGACGAACCCATCTGGAGGGAAGCATTGTAAACGGATTCGAGCACCTTCCACCTCGTGATCTCGGAGGGAAGATCCGTGCTCTCGATGTCGTTCTGCTTATCCTTGAGGTTTATCATTACGTCTGCGAGTCTGTCCTCGTTGAACTCAATGAACTTTGAATGTGTACCGAGGTCCGCTATCGCTATGGAAAGATTGCTCTGTGCCGCGTAGATAAGATCCGCGTATCTTGCGACCATCTGGTGATCGCCCTTGCGCAGCATCTTTCCCGCATCGAGAACGAGCTGGATTATGTTCTTTGCGTAACCGTCCACTTCGTTGAACTCGAACTCGTTTGAAGCGCCCTTGGTATTGTCGATAACGACATGACCGCCGTCAACGTCGTACTGTATCGTACCGAGATCGTTCACTCTCGGCACCGGCGTTTCTCCGAACGCACCGGATCCCGCCATTCTCTTGTTTGTCTTCTCGACAGTTTCGGCTACGGTATCGCCCATATCCATTACGACTTTCTTACCGCCGAGATTGACCGCGTATATCTTGGAGGGATCGGCAGAACTGCTGTCCATCGCTCCCTGGATATCCACGCCGCCGTCCGCCGTTGCATTTACATCGCCGTAATCGCCGTAGTTTGATACCTGTGCGGGCTGTTTACCCGCGTCTATTATCATACCGTTTGCATGTACCTCGAACTTGCCCTCTCCGAACGCATCATTCAGCGCACTTGTAAGGTTGTTCATGGAATCCGTAACGGTATCGCCGCCCTGGAAGTCAACATACTTCGTCTTGCCGTTCATTGTGACTTCAAGGGAGTAGTACTCGTTTCCGGTCATTGCCGAGAAATCTATCGAACCCGTGGTATCGTCTATCACTGCGTTCTTGTAGGGATACCATGTCGGATCGTCTATATAGTGGAACTGACCGTCCTCGGTTATCTCCGGGGTCTCCTGGAATGCTTCCTTGAGCTGGGCGTTGATGTTCTCAACAGTCTCTGCGTTGGTGTTGCCGCCGATGAACTTGATCGTTCTCGCCTTGCCGCCGGCGGAGATATCCATTGAATACTCATTGCCGGGGGTTATGGAGTTGAGCTCGATCGAAGCGGTCTTGTTGGTCATACCGCAGCCGGTGCACTGCACGCCGTTGAAGGTTATGGGCAGCGCGGACTGATCGTCGATACGTCCGTTGGTCTTGTCGGTGGACATTCCTATACCGATATCGAGGTAGGAAACTCCGCTGTAGGGGAAGCTGTCCGGGTCATTCGAGGAATTTACCGAAACTCCGTTGTATGTAAGGTACTTGCCGTTCTCGGAGCCTTCGATCTTGAATGCCGCAGTCTCATTGTTGAGTCCGCCGAACACCTTTCTGTCGGCGATGTCGATATTGAGGGACTGCACCATTTCCTCGGCGTAGTTGTCTATGGACATTGCGATGATATTCATATCATCGGGGTTTCTTGTGCCGTCCGCGCCCTCGACAAGCTTCTCGTATGTGGTCTGGAGTATTGTGGAAAGCGACATCAGCGAAGTCTCGGCGTTTGTGTATATCGAATCCGCGGTCTTGAGGTTGTCCTGGTAGGTCTCTACTTCAGCCATTGACTTTCTGAGGCGGAGAGCTCTTGCCGCGTCGATCGGGTTTTCGCTTGCGCGGTCGAACTGGCGGCCGGAATATATCTTCTTTTCCGAGTTGTACTTATCGCCGTAGTTTGTCTCATATCTGCTGAGATAATTTCGGCGAATGGTATCTCCGGCTATTCTCATGGGGATCCCTCCTTAAATTACAGACCTACTCTGCCCGTGTTGTTTATAAGACGGTCGAGTGCGTCATCGAGAGCTGTCATAAGTCTCGAACTTGCGTTGTACCAGTTCTGGTAGGTCAGCATATTGATGCCTTCCTCGGTCTCCGATACGCCGGATACCGCGTCCCTGCTGTCAAGGAGAGCGTTGGAGGTAGCGAATGCAGCCTCATGTCTGCTCTCGTAGTAGTCTATGTTCTGACCGATACGGTTGCTTATGAAGAGCAGGTAGTCGTATGCGGTACCCTCATAGTCTCCTCTTCCGCCGAAGTCGAGCTGTTTCTTGTTGATGCTCTCGATAAGGCGGTTGATGTGATTGCCGTCAAGGCTCAGCTCCCATACGCCGGTCTTTTCATTCTGCACTTCACCGATCATGGTAGCGTCTTCCATCCATGTATCTGCGATACGGATATTATCAATTGTCATATCCATATCCTCATAGGATACGTCGCCGTTGCGGTAATCGTTGGTGCAGAAGAGCAGGCGATCCTTGTCTATGACCTGACCGTTCTCGTCAACAGCGCCGTTGAAGTAGTTGAGGAAGTTTCCGAAGGTATGGGCGAAAGCGTCCATTGTGGACTCGTAATACGGGATTCCGTAGGAGTCGTTCTGATATCCTGTAGCGTAAACTCCGTTTCCGTTGAGGATATCGGTGTAAGCTTTCAGCTCGCCGGTGGAGAACTTCGCCTCGTCTCCGGAAGTCCAGCGGAGAACTGCCGCGTCATAAGCCGCGTAATCGCGCTGGAGCTCGGATTCGAACTCGCCTTCTATCTTGGTGCTGCTCTTCATATAGAGTCTTTCATACTTCTCGCCGTTTATGATCTCAACGCCGTCCATGAGGACTCTTACCGAGCCGTCCGCGTTGTTGTAAACGTTGATGCTGCCCTTGTAGGAGAGTTCGTCGAGGAGCAGGTTGCGCTCATCGAGCATTTCGTTCGGTCCGTAAGAACCGGTGACGGAATCGCCCTTGGCATACTTTTCAAGCGCCATTGAAGCGTACTCCTTGACTATGGACTTGTTATAGTTCACGATGCGCTCAATGATGTTGTTGGTATCTTCGATCGAGGTTTCGAGCGCTTCGAGGTTTGTGAGCTTGAGGTCTTCAAGGTCAGCGCGGTAGGTATGGAGCAGGTTGGTCATATTGAACGCCTGGTTGCGGACGATACTTGCAAGCTCCTCGTTATCCGGCTGCGACGCGTATTTTGAGAGCGCGTCCTTGAAGGTATCGAGGCTGTTTGAAAGGCCTTCGGTGGTGATGTTATCGAGTACAGTCTCGACTTCCTTTAAGATATCGGACTTTGTGCTGTACTCGGCAACGAATGGTGTGGATTCGCGGTATCTCTTGTCTATGTAGGGATCGCGCACCTGATCCACGCCTATTCCGATAGCGCCCTGACCGGCGAGGGACATCTTGGAAGTTGTCGTCTGCCAGTAATTTGTGTGGTTGAGATAGCTCGATCCGATATCGACCTGCTGTCTCGTATAACCCTCTACCTTTGAGTTGGAGAGGTTGCTTCCCGTGATATCGAGGGCTTTCTGGGAAAGCTGTATTGTACGCTTGGACATTTCAAGTCCGAGAAACGTTGAACGCATGGTATATCAATCCTTCCTGCGCAGACGGATTTCAGACATTTCCGAAAAATCCGCCCGAGGTGTTGTGCTTGGTGACTTTCACGCCTTTTCCGGTATATGTGGAGGACGTGGAGTGAGTACGATTGATGAGCTTTTCCTGAACGGAGAGCTTACGCTCGATGATCTCGATGATATCGGCGTTTGTCGATTTTATCGTCTCCACATACTTTTCCATTGCGCTGCACTCCAGCAGGAGCTTGTTCTTAAGCTCCGGCGGGCATTCGTCAACCAGCTCTCTCGCCTTTTTCCCGGCGAGACCGAGCTTTTCGAAGAGGGCGAGGCGCTTTGCTTCGAGGTCATTGCCTTCCATGATGAACTTCTGTTCGACGGTAAGGGAGTCGAGCAGCCATGTGAGCTCATCGGCGATGACCTTTGCGCGCTTTTCGGAAACGAAAGCCGACAGCGCCTCGAAATGCCTGTTGTACTTCTCCATAAAGGCTATTACTTCCTTAGCGATATCTGTTGTCATTTCCGCAGCCTCCTTTTTGTTAACTTATGCCGGCAGCATTACTTTCAGGCGATGATAGCGGCAGCGACAGCTTCCGACGATACGGGGCAGTTGTCTCCCGCGTACTTCTCGGCGAGTGCCGCAAGTCTTTCCTCGCTTGCAGGCGCATTTGCGCGGGAAGCGGCAGCGGTCTGAGCCGCGGCGAGGGAACGTCCGAAATTGAACTCCACCTTATCGGTATTCACCGCACTCCTTGCGGAAGAATCGCTCTTCTTCGCGGATACAGGCTTGCTGTATCTCTTATAAGCGCCGATAGAGTTTAAATGCAGGTTATTTATCTCCATATATCTTCACTCCTTTGCAGATAAATCACAGACAATACATTACATATATATTATCGTCAAGTCCCTCAAAAACTTTAGGCGCGCCCCGCTTTTTTTATGATTTTTGTGAAATTTGCGGTATTTTCGGAGAATTCGCAAGGTTATTGTTTACATTTTCGCAAAAAACTGATATAATATTAACCGATGCGAAACCTTTTCCGATGTTTTGCGTCTTTATTTGTAGGTTCCCTGCGGGACTTCTGCAAAGTGATGCATACTATATTATAACATAACAGCTAAATATTTGCAGTCCGTTTTCTCATTTTTGTGAAAAATGATATCAAAATTCGTAGAAAGTAACAACATTCAGGAGGAAAAAATGAAGAAGAGAATATTGACATCTTCCCTGCTTGCGGCAATCATTGCGGTATCTGCCTGCGGAAACAGCGCAAAACCCGCTGCGACAACGGGACCGAAGCCCGAAAGCACTTCCGCGGCGCATGATGAAACTCAGACAGAAGCCGCATCTGCTGCCGAGACCGGGGCAGCAGCCGAAGAAAAGGCTGATGATACCGGATTCGAGGTGACAAAGACGGTCATCTACACCGGCATAAACGACAAGAAGTATTACCTCGAAGACGCTGTGGAAGTAAACGAGGAATGGGGTATGGCGACATACGACACCGCGCTTGTCCGCGTTTCAACCGGGACATACCACGACAGCGAAACCGAACCGGATCTCTTCACGCCGGACGAGTTTATTTACAGCGGCGAAAAAGCCGAACTCGGCACGGTATATCAGGTGAAGAAGGACGATGTAATGGGGGATCTTAAGATAGCCTCTGCCGAGACCCAGATCAGCTTCATCAAAAATGATGAGACCGGGGAATATATCTCGATGCCGTTCTATTCCTGCACCAAGATCGACGGGGATATCACGGTAACAGGTGTATTGAGGTATTATTTTGATGAGCAGTACGCTATTGCTTCCGGCGATCTTGTATTTGTTCCGGACGCGTCGTACAAGGGACTTCCGCTTTCGTTCAGCCCCTCCGGAATGTACGAGGACTACGGCGTGACGAGCTTTGATATGAAGGAGACTATCCCCGAAGACGGCGGCTACGGCGACACATACTATGCCGGCGGCATCTGCGTTTACAGCGATGCTCCCCGCCTCCGCCTGGGAAATATCCTCCAGGACGATGCGCTCAAAAGCAATTCCGATCTTACAACGCTTCTCGACGGTGCTAAAGCCGACTGCTCAAAGCGCGTCGAGGTAACACTCACAAACCTGCAGCTCGAATGGAGCGACCAGTTCGGCTCCGATCACAGCAGTGCCGTTATCAAGAGTATCAAGGGCATCTGAAAGACAGGAAAAATTTTTCCGGCACTCTGCAACCTTTTTCCCGGCTGCAGAGTGTTATTTATGAGAGGTCTTTGAGAGTTTTTAAGAGATTTGAAAGAGGGGGCTCTGCTTCGGCTGCTCTTATATGCACGCATCGTGCGTGCCTTTTGGCAGCCTACTCACGGCTTCCTGCCGTGACCCCCACCCCCGCCAACCCCCTTTAAAAAAGGGTGCTGGACACCCTAAACTGATGCAGTATTTCA
>JAFVBZ010000121.1 GCA_017479645.1 Ruminiclostridium sp.
GGATATTATCCGGCAAACCGAGCCGTAAAGATCAGCGCACTTGAAGCAATCAAAAACGAATAATAAAAGAGGTCACGGTTTCTTGAAAATCGTGACCTTTGTTTTGTAATAATGGTCATTCAGCCTCGTCGGCATATTTTTGACGGAGGCTGTTTATATCGTCATAGCGTTTCTTGAATGCTTCAACCACATCTGCATCAAACTGGGTTCCGCTCCCTTTGAGGATCTCTTCGTAAGCCTTCTGATGATCCCAAGGTTCCTTGTAGCTGCGTTTGCTTGTGAGTGCGTCATAAACATCAGCGACAGCAACGATCCTGCCCTCTGTTGATATGTAGTTGCCCGACTTGCCTTCGGGATATCCTCTGCCGTCAACGCGCTCGTGGTGATCGAGCGCGATAGTCTTTGCAAGCTCCATTACATCACCTTCGACGTTATTCAGCAGTTTTCCGCCGTAGCCGGGGTGCTTTTTTATCTCCGCAAACTCATCATCTGTGAGCCTTGCAGGTTTTTCGAGTATCTCGGACGGTATCATAAGCTTTCCGATATCGTGCATTGTGGACGCAAGGCGTATTTTTGATACCCGTTCATCATCAAGTCCCATTTCTTCCGCGATGATCTTTGAGTATTCCGCAACACGGCGTACATGCTTACCGGTCTGTTCCGACTTGTTTTCGGTAACTTCCGCGAATGACATTATCATCTCTTCCTGGATCCTCGAAGTCTCGTCTGCCTTTTCCTGGAGGTAAGCGCCGTATTCAAACAGGTAAGAGAAGATAAGTGTTACCGAGAAAAGCACGAGAGATGTCAGAGGTTCAAAAAGTATCAGCAGCAGCATAAGAATTGAAAGCCGCCGCAGTTTCTTGGCTGCTTTAATTGTGAACGGACGTTCTCCCTTTGAAAGCGTCTTCATCATAGAGTTCAGAACACTGCTGTATATTACTATCATCAGGCTGAACAAGGAGATCGCAATAGAAAGTATGACAATAAGTTCCTTTATAGTCAGTTCTTTTCTTACTCCGGCGGTACTGAGCCCTATTTCTATGCCGGAAGCAACTCTTCCGTTTCCGATGCTGCCGATCAGTTCTTTGATCATCTTCTTGAAATATGCCTCTGCATCTTCACTGTTTGTGATCACTGGAGGTGCTGATTCGGTATCGGATAAGATCGGACTGTAATCATCGTCTTCATCGTCATCATCACTTGATGAATGGACACCGGCTATAAAATCTGTGAATCCGGCGTTCAGATCTTCGGGCAGTATATCTGCGGGAATAAAAAGGATAGTAATGCCCATTAAAGCTGTTGAAGCCATTACAATTATCCCAATGACCATGATAATTGTTAGAATGACTCTGAACACGTTCCCGATGATCCTTATCTTCTTTTTTGCCTTCTGGGACTTGTCCATTTTTATTTCCTTTCCTCAAGCATTTTATCGAGAAGTTCGGCTGCATCGGTAACACAGCCGCGGCAGGAACGTATTGGTTTTCCTGTAAGCCCGCCTTTAAGCTCTCTGCACATAAGCGTCTGGTTCATCTCTTTGAATCTCTGCTCAAATTCGGCTTTCAGTTCTTCCGCATCTGCACCCAGCTTCTTCTCCAGAACATATTCCGCTGCAAGGACCGCCCCGCATTTTCCCATTTTTCCGCCTGCGAACGGCATTGCTGCTTTTCTTGAATCCTGTTCACTCATTCCGGTCTCATCGGCAAATGCACAAAGTACCGCTGCGGAGCAGGGATAAAAATTCTTGTGGTTTTCGATAGCTTTTTCTACTCTGTTACTCATAATTTCCGTACTCCTTATTCAGCCGAAACCTCGTCTATTATCGCGCGTATCTTGTCAACGCCTTCTCCTGTCTCGGCGGAAAACTCTATCATAGTTATATCGTCCGCGCAGGGTATTTCTGTTCGGAAAGCTTCGCGTCTTGCCTCACGTTCGCGCTTTTTCAGCTTGTCGGCTTTTGTGAGCACCACAACGAACGGTATCCCGCTGTCGATAAGAAAGTTTATCATCATTATATCGTCAGCGGTAGGCTTATGCCGGAAGTCAATAAGCTGGAATACGAGGGCAAGATCCCTGTCGTCATGCAGATATCCTTCGATAAGCTCTGCCCAGCGTTTTTTCTCGGACTGTGAAACTTTTGCATAGCCGTAGCCCGGAAGATCGACGATATAAATATTATCGGCAGAAAAAAAGTTGACAGTCGATGTTTTTCCGGGAGTTGCACTTACTCTTGCAAGTGATTTCCGGTTAAGCAGTTTGTTGATAAGCGACGATTTTCCCACATTTGAGTGACCGGAAAATGCAAATTCAAGTCTGTCTGATCTTGGTATCTGCTTGAAAAGTCCGTATGATGCAATAAATTCTGCGTTATTGTAATTCATGATCTCCTCTAAATATATTCCCCTGTCGTTAAAGGGCAGGGGAATCCGTTTTTATTGTCTTGATCTTGTTGTCACCGAAGCGGTGGAAGCAGTGCTTTTCCGGGTACCGGCAGCTTTGCGCGGTCTTCCTCTTTTTGCGGAGGTTTTGGCAGCCGCTTTTTTCGGGAATACAAGAGCGTTGTCGAGTACAGTCTGTATCTGCTCGGCAGGGATAAAGTGAACGTTATCCTTTACCGTTTCGTCGATCTCTTCAAGATCCGGTTCGTTCTCTTTCGGAATTATGACTGTTTTCACGCCGGCTTTGTATGCAGCCATAGATTTCTCTTTGAGACCGCCTATGGGCAGCACTTTTCCGTGGAGCGTTATCTCACCGGTCATTGCGATATCGCGTTTTACCGGCATTCCCGACAGTGCGGAAACGAGTGCGGTAGTCATAGTTACGCCGGCTGAAGGACCGTCCTTCGGAACAGCACCTTCCGGTGCGTGGATATGAAGGTCTTTATTCTTGTAGAAATCCGGGTCTATGTTGTATTTTGAGGCGATACTGCGGACAAGACTTACTGCGATCTTGCTGGACTCTTTCATAACATCGCCGAGCGAACCGGTTACTTCAACCTTTCCGTCGCCTTCAAGAACGATGACTTCAAGCGGCATGGTCACACCGCCGACGGAAGTCCATGCAAGTCCGGTGACAATACCTGTCTCGTCTGTCTTGGATATGGTCTCGGGGAGGTATTTCTTGACTCCGAGAAAATCCTTGAGGTTAGCATCGGTCACGGATATTGCCGTCTCACCGCTGACGAGCTTCTTTGCTGCCTTTCTGCATACAGAAGCTATCTTTTTCTCAAGACCGCGGACACCGGCTTCTTTCGTGTATCCGTCGATTATTGCATAAAGAGCCTTGTCATTTATCTTAAGAGTCTTTCGGGTCTCGCCGTGTTTTTTGAGCTGCTTCGGGAGAAGATGTTTCTTTGCGATATGGAACTTCTCCTCACGGGTATAGCTTGAAAGCTCGATGACTTCCATACGGTCAAGAAGGGGAGCGGGGATAGTTTCGGTGGTATTTGCGGTAGTTATAAACAGTACGTCACTGAGATCAATCGGTATCTCAAAATAGTGATCTGTGAATGTGGAATTCTGCTCCGGATCGAGAACTTCCAGCATAGCGGAAGAAGGATCGCCCTTGTAGTCGCTTCCCATTTTATCTATCTCGTCGAACAGAATGACCGGATTCATGCACTTTGCCTGCTTCAAGGCATTTACTATCCGTCCGGGCATAGCGCCGACATAGGTCTTTCTGTGACCTCTGATCTCTGCTTCATCACGGACACCGCCGAGGGAAATGCGTGCATAATTTCGTCCGAGGGCTGCGGCAATAGATTTACCTACTGAAGTCTTTCCGACTCCGGGAGGTCCCACAAGGCAGATGATCTGGCTCTTGATCTCGGGATTAAGCTTTCTTACGGAGATTATCTCAAGGATACGCTCTTTGACTTTTTTCAGTCCGTAGTGATCTTTTTCGAGCTGTTTTTCAGCCTTCTCGATGTTTATAGTGTCCTCGGTATATGTGTTCCAAGGCATTTCGAGGATAGAATCGAGGTATGTCTTGATGAGTCCGTATTCCTGTGAGGAAGGGGAGACCTTCATCATCTTGTTCACTTCGCGTATAAGCTTTTCCTCGGTATCTTCGGGGAAGCCTATCGCCTGTATCTTTTCCGTGTATTCATAAGTCTCGTCGTCATAATCCTCGGAACCGCCGAGCTGCTTTGAGAGCGCCTTCATCTGTTCCCGCAGGATATACTCGCGCTGGTTGTTGTCGATAGAATCACGGATCTGTTCATTGATCTCCGCCTCGAACTTGAGCACCTTGATCTCTTCAGTCAGCATCTCAACAAGCTTTTTGACCCGCTTTTCAAGACCGTTTGTCTCAAGAAGCACCTGCTTGTTTTCCGTTTTGAGGAACACGTTGAAGATAATGAGATCGAAGAGCTTGCGCAGGTCATGCTCGCCCTCGATAAGTGTCACGAGTTCGTCAGGTATCTTCGGTACAAGTGAAGCATAGTCGGAAAAGAGCATTTTCAGAGTGCGTTCATAAGCGTATGAAAGCTTGCTTTCAAGCTCCGTATTCCTGTCATTGATCTCGGCAACTTCCGCAACATTGTATGTATCGAATTCGGAAATGCCGATAAGTTTTGCTCTGAAAAGACCATGAACAAGAACACGGGTGACTTTGTCCGGGGTTTTGAGTATCTGGCGTATTTCCGCAACAACACCGACTCTGAACAGATCGTCCTTATGAGGATCCTCGTTATCGTATTCTGTCTGTGTTACAAGGAAGATGTGTTTATCTGTAAGACTCGCGGTTTTTATAGCCTCCACGAATTTAGGCTTAGTTACGTCAAAATTTATGACCATACCCGGAAAAACAACAAGACCTCTCATTGTTATCATCGGGAGTTTATGTCTTACTGCTGCTGACGGCATATATATCAATCCTTTCAATTTGCCCTGCCTTTATATCTGTCCGGCAGTAAATAATATTATACAATAATAATATAATAATTGCAATACTTTTTTTAAAAAACAATGTGAAAAATACTTGAATAATCACTAAAAAAAGACAAAAGAGAGGTGTATTTTCCAACCGTGTTCACAAAATCTTAAAACAGGAACGGTGACTATAATGTGATATACGGACGGAGCTTATCAAGTGATTTCTCTCCTATCCCGTTTATGTTCAGCAATTCGTCTATGTACAGGAAACCTCCGTAGGTTTCGCGGTATTCGATTATCTTTGCCGCGGTTACTTCTCCGATGCCGTTCAGAGTCATCAATTCCTCGGCGGTAGCAGTGTTGATATTGATCTTTTCGGAATCCGGAATGATGATCTCATCTCCGGAACGTGCGATAGGCGCCACTTTAACATAAGCCGATCTTTCGGCAGAATCGAGTATAACAAAGACCGCAGCACAGGCGATTATGTACAATGCTGCAGCAACGCAGAATATGATGATATATCTGCGTTCTTTTCTGTCCGTTTTGGCCTTGTTTTCGTCGTTCGTGTTTTCTTCCGGCGTGAATAATTCATCATCGTACATTTTCGTTTGTAAACTCATTCTTTCTGAATTTCAATGGAGACGTACCGTAATATTTGCGGAAGATCCTGCTGAAATAGTTCGGATCCGAGAATCCGCATCTTGACGATACTTCTGTTATATCAAGGCGGGTATCGCGCAGAAGTGAAGCTGCGCGTCTTATTCTGATATCAGTGAGGTATCGGTGCGGCGCAACCCCATATATTTCTGAGAAAAGCCGTATGAAATGCCGCTGGGAGTAATGGGAAAGCTCCGCAAGCTGTTCCATAGGTATTTCTTCGCTGCTGTGGGATTCCATATAAGCTGCCGCAAGTGATATCCCTTCGATCTCACGGCGCTTATTCTCATTTCCGTACAAGCGTGAAAGCAGCACAGCAATACGCAGAAAGCACGCTGTTATCATAGTTTTGCTGCCCGGGGTCTTGCCGTTGTATTCCTTGACGGCCTCGGCGATTATTGCGGAGATCTCAGCAAAAGCGTCCGGCGGGAGCTTCATACGGCTTCCGAGCCCGTTTTCCTGGGAAAAATGAGGTTCGAGAAGAAAAAGCGCGTGGAATCCGGGGAGCTGCTTGATATCGTGGTCTGCGAAGATAAAAGTATCCGGGCGGAACATAATGTTACATATCTTCAGACCGTCCGGGTCTTCGTAACCGTGGCAGATGTCCTTTCCGATAACAAATACATCTCCTTTTGAGATCGGGTATCTGTCATTTCCTGTGCAGTGCATCGCTTTGCCCTCAAGAACGACCACAAGCTCGTAGAAATCCTCGTGTCCATGCATTTTCAGATCTTCGGTATGTTCGCCGTAGTTTATATAGAAAGGGAAGCTCTCATCGCTTGTGAAATAGCAGAGCCTCATATTTTCATACATATCCATGCCCCTTATGCTGACGTTTTACGGTTGTTATGTCCCGCAATTGAATTATATCACATTTTTCTTATGCTTGCAACTTTTTTGGCAAAAATGTCCTGTTTTTTTGTCGGAATTGTCATTGCTAAAACGTTTACATTGTGATAGAATTAAGATAATAACAATATGGGAGGAAAAGAAATGGCAAATCCTTATCTTCCGCTCTGGGAATATATCCCGGACGGCGAACCGAGAGTTTTCGGCGATCGTATCTATGTTTACGGTTCGCATGACCGTCCCGGTTCCGACAGGTTCTGTGATTATAAGCTTAAAGTATGGTCAGCGCCGGTAAATGACCTCAATAACTGGGTATGTCACGGTACCGCATTTGCTACTCGTGAATTCCGCGGTCATGCGTCAGATACCGACTGGACTGACAACGAACTTTACGCTCCGGACGTTGTGGAGAAAGACGGAAAGTATTATCTTTACGCATATATCGTGGGTGCAAAGGGCTGTGTTGCCGTCAGCGACAGACCGGAGGGTCCCTTTAAGCTGATCTCGCGATACAGCTATAAAATAGATAAGCACTATGATGACGGGACATTCATTGACCCAGGCGTGCTGGTTGACGATGACGGACGGGTTTATGTTTACTGTGGATTTCAGGGATCGTATATGGCGGAGATAGACGGCTCGGATATGTACACGGTCATCGACGGAACATACAAAGAAGGGATCATTCCTGTGGAGGAACCGTACAGTTTCTTTGAGGCGTGTTCACCGCGCAAGATAAACGGCAGATACTACCTTATCTATTCGCCGCAGAAAGGAAGCTGTCTCGATTACGCTGTAAGCGACAGTCCCACCGGTCCTTTTGAATACAAAGGCACTATAATCGACAACTCAATAGATTATCCCGGCGGAAACGATCACGGATCGTTAATGTGCATAAACGGACAGTATTACATATTCTACCATAAAATGACAAACGGTACGATAATGTCAAGGCGGGGCTGTGTTGAGAAGATAGAGATACTTCCGGACGGCACGATACCGCAGGTCGAGATGACCTCGCTGGGATTTGAGGAAAGTCTTAACCCGTTTATGGTCACCAAAGCCGATACTGCATGCGTACTCAAGGGCGGCTGCTTCATCACCGAGCATAACATTTTTGACCGCGTTGTCACCGGTATTACAGAAGGTGCGGTAATGGGCTGGAAATACTATGACTTCGGCACAGACGATGACCCGTTTTCACTGAAGCTGAAGCTGCGCGGGACCGGCTGCCGCGGAAAGATACTGGTCTGTCTCGATTCCGACGACAGCGAGCCGATAGGAAGCGCAGAGTTTTCCGGGAACGGCGGTATTGTTTCGGCAGAGCTTCCCGCGGTAAAAGGCAGACATGCGGTATATCTGAAAGCCGAATGCGATTATACCGGCTGGGCAAAGGATATGTTCAAAGGCAGGGCATTGTTTGAGCTGGAAGAGTTCGTCTTTGTAAAGTGAAAGGAGAAATAGGTATGGATATCAGAAAAACTGCCGCGGCTCTTATCGCGGCATCGGCATGTCTTTTATCTGCTTGCGGCAACGGATCCGTAACTGCTTCGGAATCTACGGAAACTGTACAGCAGGAAGTCCCGGCATCGGTCGGAGAAATGCGTGATATGACCACGCAGGGGATCGTCAAGGATATGGGAATGGGCATAAACCTCGGAAACACATTTGAAGCTACAGGCGGTTCCGGCTCAACTGTACAGTCTTTCGAGACTATGTGGGGAAGCCCGGTAGTTACACAGCCGCTAATACAGGGATATGCCGATGCAGGCTTCGGAGTGATGCGGCTTCCTGTTGCATGGTCAAACCTTATGGCTGAGGATTATACGATAAGTCCCGAACTGCTTGCAAGAGTTGATGAGGTGACCGGCTGGGCTGTTGACAGCGGTCTTTATGTAATTATGAATATCCACTGGGACGGCGGCTGGTGGGAGAAGTTCCCGACGGAGAAAGAAGAGTGTATGAAGAAGTACACCCGTGTATGGGAACAGCTCAGTGAATACTACGGGAAATACGGCGATAAGCTTATATTCGAGTCTCTGAATGAGGAAGGAGGCTGGGACAGTATATGGAACAGGTACAGCGGCACTTCCGGTGAGGATAAGGAGAAGTCTTACGGACTGCTGAACGAGATCAATCAGAAATTCGTTGATATCGTGCGTGCAAGCGGTGGAAACAATGAAATGCGCCACCTGCTGATCGCCGGATATGGTACAGATATTGATCTGACATGTGACGAGCTGTTTAAGATGCCGGAGGATCCTGCGGGAAGATGCGCGGTTTCGGTGCATTACTACACTCCTTCCACACTCTGTATTCTTGAAAAGGACGCAAGCTGGGGCAAAGCGCGGAAGGTCTGGGGAAATGAGAAAGATGTTGCCGAAATGGAAGGCTACATGGATAAGCTCAAGTCCCGTTTTGTTGACAACGGAGTTCCGGTCATAGTCGGCGAATATGGCTGTGTTGCTGTAAAGAACAAGGAAAATGATGTTGTCAGAAGATTCAATCTCTGTGCAGCACAGATGATGTACACAAGGGATATGTGTCCGGTGCTGTGGGATATAAAGGGGCTGTTCTATGACAGATACTTCTTCAATATGAAAGACGAAGAATTCATGAACGGACTTAAGCGTATAGAAGCAGGCGAAGACGTTATGTCGGAGGAGCTGGCTGCATACGAAAAACAGCGTGAAGAAGCAAGAGCTGAAAAAGAGGCTGAAAAAGGCTCCGGAGCTGACGCCGCATAATATGATAATGATAGCCGTTCCCGATAAATTGTCGGGAACGGTTTTTCGCGTTTGGTATTGTATTTTGGGGTAAAGTATGCTATAATAATTGTGTATATATTTTATTGAAAGGATATTCTGCCATGAAAAAAATACTTTCCATTATTCTGACAATGGCATTGGTCATAAGCACAGCAAGCTGCGAAAACAATAAACAGCCTGTGCAGACACAGCAGATAGCTGATTTCCCGACAGATACTGCGGTGACGACTTTCGCTCCTGATGTTTCTGCCGATAAACCGCATACCACCGTTGATACATCAAAGATGTCGGCGGCGGAGCGCGCTCTTTTTGAAAAAGGTCATATAAAAGAAGCTGTATTGTCAAATGCAGGATCAACTGAAGAGACAAAAAAGTTGTATGACTACATCTGCAGCGTATTCGGCGACAAGATAATTTCCGGTCAGCAGGAATCCACATGGATGGGCAGCGAACAGTATGAGTTTGATTACATATATGACAAGACCGGAAAATACCCTGCAATACGCGGTCTCGACTATATGAACGATGATTTTGCCGGCGTTAACAGACGGGCTGAGGAGTGGTATGAGCGCGGCGGAATAGTAACTATCTGCTGGCACTGTGGCTGTGATTTCAGCGGAAGCTGGGCTGAAAGCCAGAAAACAGAGATCAAAGACTGGGAAAAGGCGCTTACAGCAGGCACTCCCGAAAACGATGAGCTTCTTGCGGGAATGGATAAAGGCGCAGCGGCACTCAAGGAACTGTGCGACAAGGGTGTGCCCGTAATATGGAGGCCGTTCCATGAGTTTGACGGTGCATGGTTCTGGTGGGGAAAGGGAGGTCCCGATAATTTCCGTAAGCTGTGGGCTCTGATGTATGACAGATACACCAATTATCACGGACTCAACAACCTTATATGGGTGCTCGGCTATTCACATAACGGAGTGGATATGGAAAAATGGTATCCGGGCGACGAGTATGTTGATATCATCGGTGCCGATTCTTATAAGAAAGGCGCGAACAATTCTCTTTACAAGCGTCTGCGGCTGCTTTTCGGAGAAGAATCACCGATCTGCTTCCACGAATGCGGTACGATTCCGACTACAGCCGAGCTTGCAAAAGCCGATACCAATTGGGTATGGTTCATGACATGGCATACGAACTATATTACCGATGAAAATGACACATCGGTGCTTAAAGAAATATACAATGACGATCATGTTATCACACTTGACGAACTCCCTGATCTGCGGATCTGATGTCATATCTTTTCATAAATAAGATATGAAAGGGGATATTTATGAGCAAAGCTCTGCTTGTAAAAATATGGGAGGCAATTGTCTCTGTCATACCGATAACTCTTATAGTTGTCATTATATCTTTCACCCCGCTTGTCACCCTTACTTCCAAAGAAATACTTATATTCTGCATTTCTGCTTTTTTCCTCATATTCGGTATTGCGCTGTTCAATCTTGGTGCAGATCTCGCAATGACACCTATGGGTGAGTATGTGGGCGAGGGTCTTACCGGCTCAAAAAGACTCGGTATTCTGTTTACGGTATGCTTTATAATGGGACTTCTTATTACCGTAGCCGAGCCGGATCTTTCCGTTCTTGCCGGACAGGTAAGTGCGCTGATAGAGCCGATGCTTCTGATAGGATCTGTTGGTGTCGGTGTCGGAATATTTCTGCTGATAGCAGTAATAAAGATCGTATTCAAGAAAGAACTTGCTCCGCTGCTGTTCTATTTTTATCTGATGCTTTTTGCATTTGCGGCGCTTCTCCTTGAACACGACAAAGGGCATTTTCTTCCGCTCGCGTTTGATTCCGGCGGTGTTACAACAGGACCTATCACCGTTCCGTTTATAATGGCGCTCGGTGTAGGTATCGCTCTTACGATAGGCGGCAGAAATGCCGGAGAAAACAGCTTCGGACTTATCTCTCTGTGTTCGATAGGTCCGATAATCGCGGTGCTTGCATTGACGCTGACGGCAAGCGGAGATCTTACATATCAGCTGCCGGATTACTCGATCGAAGCAAATCTCGGCGACGGATTCTGGAAAACTCTGCTTGAAACAGCTGAAGATGTGGGAAAGTCGCTGGCGCTCATAGTTATATCATTTGGCATCTTACAGTTTACAATACTGAAACTTCCGAAAAAGAAACTGTTCCAGATACTTGTTGGAATTGCATATACCTTTGTCGGACTCGTGGTGTTCCTCACATCGGTAGTTGTCGGGTTTATGCCTGTTGGCTTCAAACTCGGACATGAACTTGCTGAGGGCGGAAATCTTCCGCTTGTCATATTCGCGTTTGTCATCGGTATGGTGGTTGTTCTCGCAGAGCCGGCTGTACACGTTCTCAACCGCCAGGTAGAGGATATAACCGGCGGTTCGGTA
>JAFVBZ010000122.1 GCA_017479645.1 Ruminiclostridium sp.
CATCATTATATTGAGGCACTGTACAGCCGCACCGCTTGCACCCTTGCCGAGGTTGTCAATGCGGGAAACTACAAGTATTCTCATCTCGTTTCCGCTTACTATAAGCTCCATATTGTTGGTGCCTTCGAGGGTGTTAGCGCCGATGAATCCGTCAGGGAGCACATCTTTTCCATCAAGTTCAGCTACCTTTACAAAGCTGCTGTTTCTGTAATGTTCCGCGAGGATATCTCTTATTTCGGCAGGTGTCACCTGTCTCGAAAGAAGCCTTGTGTGCAGGGGCAGAGAAACGGTCATTCCCGCATAGTAATCGCAGACATAGGGATTGAATGTAGGCTCATATTCAAGTCCGGGGATTATCTTCATTTCCGGAAGATGCTTATGCTGCTGTGTGAGGGCATACTGGCGAGGCGTGTCAAATTCTTTTGCGCGCTCATCGGCTTCATACTGGGCAATGCCTTTCTTGCCGGCTCCGCTGTAACCGGAGACCGCGTGTATGGATACGGGATAATCTTTCGGAAGGATCCCGCTTTTTACGAGAGGATAAGCCATTGAGATGAATCCGCTTGCATAACAGCCGGGAACTGCCACACGCTTTGATGTGCGGATCTTCTCGCGGTGTTCGGGGGAGAGCTCCGGGAACCCGTATGCCCAGTCGGGATCCACTCTGTGAGCTGTGGAAGCGTCGATGATGCGGGTATGATCGTTTTCAACAAGTGAAACAGCTTCGATAGCAGCAATATCCGGCAGGCAAAGGATAGTGAAATCCGACGCGTTGATGAATTTCTTTCTTTCCTCTGTGTCCTTGCGCTTTTCGTCGTCGATCGTGAGCAGTTCGATGTCCGCTCTGTCTTTAAGGCGCTCAACAATCTTGAGTCCCGTGGTGCCTTCCTGTCCGTCAATGAATACTTTTGTCATAATGCTTTCCTTCCGTATATCATGTAATTATTTAGGTATTTTTTCAGATTTGATCATAATGCCGTATCGTCCGATTGCTATAAGAACGAATACTGCCGCAACCGTGGTAAACGGCGATGTGAACATCGTTATATATGATTCAAGCGTTCCAAGAGCCGCAAGCTCGCTTACACCTTTTAAATGACTTGTAAACCATTTATCGGCAATATTGATAAACGGATAAGAAACGCTAATGATGCAATATACAACGATCATTACGATTCCGACTGTTCTTCGGTCAGTTCCTTTATATCTGAACATGATCAACAAGAATGCTGAATACATAGCCATAACTACGATCTGACAGACTGTGAGCAGCGGGAAAATATTATTTTCAAGGGAGAGAAGTTCGGAAGGTGCATTCATTAATTCAAAAACGCTTTTTTGAAGCAGTACGCCTCCCAGATCGATCAACAGTGCTATGCCATACAATATAACTCCGATCATGATCGGTGTTTTTATTTCTTTTTGCAGCATTCTATATCTCCTATTTCACCATGATATTTTTCGTTAGTTCCCTTTGATCTGTGTATAGAACTGGCTCATTCCCGCACCGCGTTCGTCGTTCGGTCTGCGGAAGAAGCCGAATTTCTCATAGAACGGCTCCTTGTCTTTAGCGGAGAGCAGGGAGACCATTGTAGTCTCGCCGTCCTCGATGTACTCGGTATGCACAAAGTCCATAAGCTGTGTTATCATCTGCTTTCCGATGCCCTGGCGCTGATAGTCCGGGTGAACGATAACGTCCACGACGAGCAGGTGATAACCTCCGTCGCCGACCGCACGAGCCATTGAAACAGCCTTTCCGGTCTCGCTGTCCCTGCCGACGGTTATGAAAATTGATTTGGGTATGCTTTTAATAAACTGCCGCTCGGAAACCTGATACCAGTCCACGAGGCTGCGCAGATAGTTGTATTCCTCGAACGAGATAGTCTTGTCAAATGTAATCATAATCTTTCACGCACATATCCTATCTGCTTCATTACGCTTTCGGGAGCGGGTCCGCCGTAGGAAGTACGGCATTTTACACAGTGTTCAAGGCTTATTGCCTCGTAAAGGTCGCTGTCGAAAAGCTCGCTCTTTTCCTTGTAGCACTCTATCGGGAGCTCTTCGAGAGTGGTGCTCTTTGCTATGCACTCGGCAACAAGTCCGCCGGTGATCTTGTATGCATCACGGAAAGGCATACCTTTCTTTACAAGGTAATCAGCGCAGTCCGTAGCGTTGATGAAGCCTTTAGCCGCAGCCTTGCGCATATTCTCCTTGAGAACTGTCATAGTTGCGAGCATGGGGGTAAATGTCGAGATACAGAGTTTAACGTTGTCAACAGCGTCAAATATCGCTTCCTTGTCCTCCTGCATATCCTTGTTGTATGCAAGCGGAAGCCCCTTCATCATAGCGAGAAGCGTCATATTGTCGCCGAATACGCGTGCAGCCTTGCCGCGGACAAGTTCGGCAACATCGGGGTTCTTTTTCTGCGGCATAATGCTTGAACCGGTTGCAAATGCGTCATCGAGTTCGATAAACTTGAATTCCCAGCTGCACCACATTATTATTTCTTCGGAGAAGCGGGAGAGGTGCATCATTATGGTTGATACAGCGCTTGCAAGCTCGATACAGAAGTCTCTGTCCGATACACCGTCGAGAGAATTTGCCATAGGCTCATCGAAACC
>JAFVBZ010000123.1 GCA_017479645.1 Ruminiclostridium sp.
ATAGGACTTGCTGGAGTCTGAAGTGGTGTTACGCAATAGCGGCACAATTTGAGTGGTACCGCGGGTAATCAAGTACTTGATACTCGTCTCAAAGATCATTTCTTTGAGACGAGTTTTTGTTTTTTCGCGAAAAACATCCGCGCTAAGACAAGGATGTCATAAGGAAGTTTTCCAAAGCACCGCAAGGACGCGGCGCATACAAAAGGAAACTTCCGATACTTCTCGTTTCATTTTCCAGTATTCAAACCAGACATGGCTGCCAGGCTAAGTGCCGACAAGCCCTGACCGAAAGGAGAATTTTTATCATGAGCGAAAAAGTAAATCAGCAGAGTGCAGAAATGAAGATCAGAGAGGTAGCGCAGCGTATAGCGGCATTGCGCGAGGATCTCGGTTTATCAGTCGAGGAAATGGCAGCTGCTACAGGTTATTCCGTGGAGGATTATGTGAAATTCGAGTCCGGTGAAAAGGACTTCACATTCACTTTTGTTTACAAGTGCGCCAATAAATTCCATGTTGAGATAACAGACCTCATGGAAGGCAGCAGCCCGGAACTTAGCAGTTATACCGTAACGCGCAAGGGAGAAGGCGCGCCGATCGTGCGAAGACAGGGATTTGTTTACAACCGCCTTGCGTCGAAATTCAAGAATAAGACCCTCGAACCCTTTCATGTTGTTATCCCGTATTCCGAGGAAGCGCTTTCTCAGCCGCTTCATATGTCAAGTCATGCGGGACAGGAAATGGACATCGTTATCAAGGGAACGATGCGTATGACTGTGGGCTCGCATACGGAAATACTCCATGAAGGAGACAGTATCTACTACGACAGCTCCCTGCCCCACAATGAGGTGGCGCTCGACGGTGAGGACTGCGAGATATACGCACTCGTCATGGCTCCGAGAGGCACCGCGGGCATGGCAGAATATCACGAGCACGTTGCGGAGCACTATCTGACAAATGTTGACAAAGCAGGTCTTTTACATTCTGTGGCAGAAAAGTTTGTCGAGTGCGAGACCGATGGAACGGGCGTGCTGAGTGCTGTCAATTTCAAAAATCAGGATAAGTTCAACTTCGCCTATGATATAGTTGACGCTATGGCGGAGAAATGCCCCGATAAGACTGCGATGATCTATGTTGACGCTGATCATAATGAGCGCCGTTTCACATTCGCGGATATAAAGCGGTATTCCTGTCAGACTGCAAATTATTTCACATCGCTCGGAATAAAAAAAGGACACCGGGTAATGCTGATACTCAAGCGGCACTATCAGTTCTGGTTCTCGATAATCGCACTGCATCGTATAGGCGCTTTGGTTATCCCCGCGTCAAATATGCTCAAGGAGCATGATCTCGAATACCGCTTCAATTCGGCGGAGGTATCAGCAATAGTATGTACCGCCGACGGAGATGTGGCAGATGAAGTCGATAAAGCCTGCGCCGTTTCACCCACTCTTAAAACAAAGATCATGGTGAACGGTCAGCGCGAGGGCTGGCACGATTTCAATGCCGAGCTTCCCGCATACGGTACCGAGTTTCCGCGTACAGCCGAAACTCCCTGCGGCACTGATCCCATGCTTATCTTTTTCAGCTCCGGCACATCCGGTAATCCCAAACTTGTGCTGCACAGCTATCAGTATCCTCTCGGGCATTATGTGACGGCGCGCTATTGGCAGAACGCCGACCCGAACGGCTTGCACTTCACTATCTCCGATACCGGCTGGGGCAAGGCTCTCTGGGGCAAGCTGTACGGTCAGTGGATGAACGAAGCGGCGGTGTTCGTCTATGATTTCGACCGTTTCCATGCGGACGATATCCTGCCGATGTTCAGGAAGTACAATGTGACATCATTCTGCGCTCCGCCAACAATGTACCGCTTCTTCATCAAGGAAGACCTGTCGAAGTACGATCTTTCTTCGCTGAAATATGCCTGCATTGCCGGCGAGGCTCTCAATCCCGAGGTATTCCACCAGTTCTATAAGGCAACCGGCATCAAGCTTATGGAGGGATTCGGTCAGACCGAGACCACTCTGACCATAGCCAATGTTGTAGGTATGGAACCAAAGCCCGGCAGCATGGGCAAGCCGAACCCGCAGTATGATGTCCGTGTGCTTCTTCCCGACGGAACTCCCGCAGGCACAGGCGAAACGGGTGAGATCTGTGTAAAGCTGAAAGACGCTAATGCCCCAGGATACGGCGTCCCGGGACTCGCGCTGTGCTACTACGGAGATGAAGAGAACACTGCCGAGACATGGCGTGACGGTTACTATCACACCGGTGATACCGCGTGGGTAGATGAGGACGGCTATTTCTGGTATGTCGGCAGAGTTGACGATGTCATCAAGTCTTCCGGCTACCGTATCGGGCCTTTCGAGATCGAGAGCGTTCTCATGGAGCTGCCCTATGTACTTGAATGTGCGGTCACAGGCGTTCCCGACGAGATAAGAGGACAGGTAGTAAAGGCAACTATCGTTCTCACAAAAGATAAAACAGGCTCGGAGGAGCTTGTAAACGAGATAAAGGAATACGTGAAGGAGCGTACTGCACCTTACAAGTACCCCCGCGTCATAGAATTCGTTTCCGAGCTTCCGAAAACAGTCGGCAGCGGCAAAATACGCCGTGCAGCTATCCGTGAAATGGATAAGGCTAAATATCAGCAAAAATGAACAAGACTTTTGTAACGAAAATGCCGAATCACATCGGCGCATTTCTGAAGGCAAGCAGGTGTTTTGCTTCGCTTGGCATAAATATCACGAGAGTAAGCTATAACAAAGCTGTGGATTCCCATATGCTGTTTATCGACGCTGAGGGAACACCGGAGCAGCTTGCGAAAGCAACCGAGGAACTTACCGCGATTGGGTATCTCCAATGTGATGAAGAGAACCGTCACGTTGTGCTGCTGGAGTTTCGTCTGAAAGACGAACCCGGCAGCGTAACGGCTGTTCTGGAGCTGATTTCCGCGCACAGCTTCAATATCTCCTATATCAGCTCGCAGGAAAACGGCACCGAATATCAGCTTTTCAAAATGGGACTTATAGTTGATGATCCGTATAAGATAAATGCTTTCATCGAGGAAGCCAAAAAGCTTTGCAGCGTCAGGATCATTGAATATAATCATGCCGATAAGATATATGACAACAGTTTCTTTTACAGCACATTCGTCAATGAACTCTCAGCTGCTATGGGAATATCCGGCGAAGCAAGAAATGAGCTCATAGTCAATACAAATCTGGCTATGCAGATACTGGACGAGACCGGTGTATCTCCCTATCGAACATTTGACAGCATAAGCCGTTTCGCAGAGCTGCTCTCGGCTTCAAGAGGCAGGAATTTTTCTCCGAGGATAACCTCTCACAATATCACCGATAATACAGCAGTAACACTTATTGAGCCTCCGTGCGGAAGCAATACCGCAATTATAAAAAGCGGCAGCGAATATCTGTTTGTTGATTCCGGCTACGCCTGCTATAAAGATGAAATGCTTTCGATTTTCAGAAATATTATCCCGGAGTTTGACAGCATTGAAAAGAAATGCTTTATTACTCATGCCGACGTTGATCACTGTGGACTTCTTCCTCTTTTTGATACAGTATATGCGAGCGCCGGAAGTGCGGAGTGCCTGCGTCTTGAAAGCGAAGATAAGGACGGCTTCCGTGAGATGAATCCTGTGCATAAGCCGTATGTGCGAATCTGCAAGGTCCTGACTTCGTACACTGCTTTATCTCCCGAGAAACTGAAAGTTGTCGGAGATAAAAAAGAAATAAGCAAGCTTATTGAACAAACCGGCTTCTTTGATTTCGGAGATCTGCACTTTGAACTATATCAGGGCAAGGGCGGGCATCTTGCCGGAGAATCTGTCCTTATTGACTTTGAACATCATCTGGCATTTACCGGCGATATTTTCGTGAATATGAAGGACATGACCGCGCAGCAGGCACAGTACAACCGCTATGCACCTATCCTTATGACATCTGTCGATACCGACAAGGAACTCTGTGCAGCTGAGAGAACAGCTCTGTTTCAGCAGCTCGGCATAGGAACATGGCAGATATTCGGCGGACATGGCGGAAAAATGTCATATATAGTGAGCAATGAGCCAATATGACTATACTATCACTTTTTTTGTACAAATGTCAATAGTGTGTGTTTTTCAAGTAGAAAGTACATAAAAAGGTCTCGAAAAAGTGCATAACCCTTTAGCACCGTTTTTAATTCAAGGGATTGTTTTGTGTATAGAAGACCGCACTCTTCCCGGTGTGATCGGCGGAGTACTGTTCATGGCCGGCGGCTGCCTTAAACGCAGTTATACGCACGGTCGATTTACACACAATATCGCAGCAACAGCAGTAGGCGCAACAATTGGCACTATCGCTGTCATCCGCAAGGTCAAAGCTAACAAGGCAGCTATCAGAAACAAAGATAAGCCGGATGCAATTATATAAGAAAAAGCCGTGTGCGGGGTTTCCGTACACGGCTTTCTGCATAAACGCTGATGCCTCAGTTATTTCTCATCCGGCTGCTGCCCGTCATGTGCCTTCCAGGCACATTCCGTGTGCTTCATATCTGTAAATACTGCCCTAAAACTCGATTCTTCCGGACTGCAAGCGTATATCCCAAAGCGTATCGTGTCTTTGCCTTCCCACATATGACATACACGCATCTGAGAGAAGTTCACGCCGTCGTAGGAGCATTCGATACAGTAATCTTCCTCACGGCGGCTGAAACGATACCACATGGTTTTGACATTTGCAGGGATAGCCGTTGTTGCCCAATCAGAATAGCCGTGATTTGTAACGACCGAGCCTAAGTGCTGAAACTCCTCATTCTCATACTCGACCGACGCTTTCAGCCAGTTCTCCGAGTCAAGGTACATCACGATACCGCACTGATCGAAGCGGCGGTGACTGTCGGCAAAATCCGTTTTCACGATAAAAGAGAAGTATTTTTCGTCGGTTTCCATTTGCAGAACGGGAGCATTGTCATTGCGGAAATGATAATACGTCCGCTGCCATAAGTCGGTGTGCGGCTCGGTCACTATTTCTATGCGTTCATCGCTGATGCAGGAGCTTTTCGGTTCTCTGATCCATTTCATATTTTCTGTCATGTTGTATTCTCCTTTTGGAATTCTGATAGCTTTTTCCTTATGCATACCGCCGTATGATCGTCTGAAAAAAGTTGGCTTGTAAATGCCTCAACATTCTTTCTCCAGAGCCGCGAGATCACAGCGTTCGTAACGATTGTGTCCGCCACGGCTCTTTTTGTATTTCCAGCATTTTATTGCATCTTCAAGTGTGCGGCCTTTATTATCGGCAAAGAAATCACGGATATATGTGTTGTATTCAAATTGACTGTCTATCTTTGTTTTCGTTTTCTTTTTGGACTCAATGATCTCGCGATAAGCGTCTATTGCATCTTTATATGTTTTTCCCGAATTTGTTTTCAGCCACTTCTGAAACGCGACATTGAACGAGAAGCTTTTCCCGATTTGTTCCTTGAAAAAAGCGCGGTGCTTTTCAGAACAAATAATATCCGGTTCAATAATGCTGTCCGGTGTGATCTCTCCGGCTATGCTTGTTTTTCGTACAGAAACGCTTTTAACGATCTCGCCGCTGTCGAGAAAAACAGCAATACGCTCTGTGAGCTTCTGCTTGCTGCCCGATGCCGGCAATCCGTTATCTCTGCAAAAAGCGGCAAGTTCTTCTTTGAGCCAGTAGTAATTCAGAAATGCTTTGCTGTCAAGATCTTTGTTCAGTTTAGGTCTTTTGTTCATAGCTGTTATTCACCTACGAGCTTAACCGTTTTCATTTCGTGCTTCACGGCTTTCAGGAATTTTCCAAAAAAGTCAGATGTCCGCAATTTCAGACTTGATGTGTTTATGCAGGGGTGAGCGCCGAGAAATTCACTTTTCAGAACATCTTCATCGACAAGAAGCTGCACCTTCCCTTCCCTGTCGTTCATAAGACCAAGAATGCTCGACGAACCTGGTGTGCAGCCTATCATCTGCTCCATTTCTTCGGGGGAGCCGAACGACAGTCGTGATATACCAAGCTGTGAGGACAGCTCCTTTGTCTTGAAGCCTTTATCTCCGGGCATAAGGAGAAGATAAAAGTCGGTATGCTGCCTGTTTGTAAGGAAAAGATTCTTGCAGACTGCTGCGCCAAGCACAGCGTCGATCTCCAGACAATCCTCCATTGTGTTTGCTGCCGCGTCGGGATGATCCGTGCGCCAGTATTCCAGCCCTAAGCTGTCGAGCATATCGTAGCACCGTATTTCACGGTCAAGTCTGCCCTCGCTTTTTTCGGGTCTTCCTTTGAATAATTGCAGTTCCATTAATTTCGCTCCATTTCTGTTTCTATCCAATTCATAAGCACATTGACGATGTATTCCTGTTCCTCTGCGTTCAGGACTTTCCCTGCGGGTATATGGTGCCATTTTTCAAGACAGCTCCGACAGCAGCAGGCAGTTGCGTGCTGGGCGATAAATACGGGGTGACCTTTCATCGGTGTCTGCTTTCCGTCGTTTTCGGGATTTTCCGATGCAAGTCGCTTCTCTACGAAATCCTTTGCGTGGCTTCGGAGAGTGTCAACGCCTTTCTCCGCTGCATACTCCTTGTCCTTTGCCGAAAGATGAAAGCGGCTCCTGAACTCGGACTTGTGCAGCCCCGCGAACAGCTCTCCGCGTTCCGGCAGCTTATACACAATGTTATCCGCGCTCCCGGTTCCGGGAATGTAGCTGTAGCCGGACTTTTTCGCCTGCGGTATCTGCATGCTGCGTTCGATGTGATAGGTTTTGCCGTCCTTGATGAAAACAGCTCCGGTCTGCTTGAAATAAAACGGTACCGCGTGACGGATACACTGTCTGCGCACTTCCTGTATCCACCTTAAATCACACGGACGAGCATTGCTCCCGGACTCACCGCCGCAGGTGACGTGCTCGATCAGACCTGTCGCAAGATACTTCTCAATATCAATTTCTCCGAGCATAGGTTCACAGATGATCTCACGGTGCTTTATCGGCAGTTTCAGAAAAACAGGCAGCCGATAGTCGGCTCTGTCCTGGTTTTCACAGGTGGAGCATATCGTAACATTCTCCCAGCCGTCGCCCCAATCGGACGGGGCGCATTGCTCAAAGCGGTCTATTCTTTTGGTGATGATGTAAAAATGCAGATCACTCCGCATACGGATCATATCCCAACAGCCCTGCCGCCATTCATCGGCATCTTCCAGACAGAAATCCGATGTCATACAGGTATAGATCACACCGTCCACGGCAGTCAGCTTATACTGTCCCTGCCTGTTCTTCTTTATCGGAAGATCGTAATCTCCGGTCTTTGCCACAACAGACGCGTCTTTTCCTATGCTCTCGTCCCGCCTGTAAACATAACAGTTGGCGCACCCGGGACTTATTTTATGGCAGCCGTGCCACGGATTCCATATATCGTTCATACTCCGCCTCGTTTCCCATAAACCGCCGGACGTGATCCGCAGAAGTACATGATATTGCCACAGCTCAATTCGGTACTCGGTGTGCCGAATTCTCAATGACAACCACATTATACCATATCTCCGCCGCTTTTTCAACAGTTTATTTATGCTTCATACAACAGCCGGAAGGAAACACCGACACTTGCGCTTGACACAGTGCCGGATATGTGATATAATATGCTTACCCTGACACAAGGATACGTTCCGACTGAAAGGCGAGTCTGAAAGATCACAGCGATATTTGCGGATATTCTGACGGCGTGCAGCTTTACTGCCGCGGAAGATCATTTGCGGATAGCGTTTTTAAACTGTACTCTCTGAACTCCCGTCCTTGTGTAAGACGGGAGTTTTTGTTATACTGAAAAGGAGGTGTGCTGTGAACGATCTTGCTGTGAAACTGTGCAGCGAACATTCGCTGTCACTTGACGGGTATGAACGGCTGATAAAAAGCAGGACTCCGGAACTCGCGGAAAAACTTGCGAAAGAAGCCGCCGCCCTGCGAAAGAACATATACGGTAATGATGTGTATGTGCGGGGACTGATAGAGATATCAAGTTATTGCAAAAACGACTGTTTCTACTGCGGTATCAGACGGAGCAACCGTGAGGCGGAACGTTACCGGCTCAACCCGGAGGAGATACTCGCCTGCTGTGACGAGGGGTACCGGCTCGGATTCCGGACATTTGTGCTCCAAGGCGGTGAGGACGGGTACTTCACGGACGAACTGCTCTGCGGGCTGATACTGGATATCAAGGAACGATACCCGGACTGCGCGGTGACGCTGTCTCTCGGTGAGCGCGGATATGACAGCTTCAAACGGCTGTTCGATTCGGGTGCTGACAGATACCTGCTGCGGCATGAGACTGCCGATCCGTCGCATTACGCGAAGCTGCACCCGCCGGAGATGAGTTATGAACACCGTATGAAGTGCCTTCGGGAATTGCGGGATATCGGGTATCAGGTGGGCTGCGGATTTATGGTAGGCTCGCCGTACCAGACAGCGCGTGAGATCGCCCGTGATCTGAAATTCATCGAAGAATTCAAGCCGGATATGTGCGGTATAGGACCCTTCGTTCCACATCACAACACCCCGTTCCGGGATATGCCGAAAGGAACGGTGGAGCTCACCTGTTTTCTGCTGTCGGTGATACGGCTGATACACCCGCCTGTGCTTCTGCCGTCAACTACAGCACTGGGAACGATAGACCCGCTCGGACGGGAAAAAGGCATAAAAGCGGGAGCAAACGTGGTGATGCCGAACCTGTCACCTGTGGAAGTCCGGAAGAAGTACGAGCTGTACGACAACAAGATCTGCACCGGCGATGAGTCCGCACAGTGCAGAAACTGCCTTTCCGCGAGAATGGAAAGCATCGGGTACCGCATAGTCGCTGCCCGAGGAGATATTATCAGACAATGAAAAGGAGAAGCAACAATGCCACATTATGACCCCAAATCACTGAAAGCCGAGGATTTCATCAATGACGAAGAAATACAGGCTACGCTGAAATACGCGGAGGAGAACAAGCACAACACCGCTCTTATCGACGAGATACTCGAAAAGGCGCGTCCGAAGAAGAAAGGCAGTGGTTATGTCTGTACCGGGCTCACCCACCGTGAAGCCTCAGTGCTGCTTGCCTGCGACCTGCCGGACAA
>JAFVBZ010000124.1 GCA_017479645.1 Ruminiclostridium sp.
GAAAGGTTATCCTCAAATGGAAGAAGGTAGTGGGCGCCGAGAAGTACAGAGTTTACGAGTACGAGGGCGGCAAGCTCGTAAAGGTAGCCGATACAACCGCTAACGCAGTCCGCATCAGCAAGGTAACAGCAGGCAAGACTTACAAGTACGCTGTAAAGGCTTATGTTGACGGCAAATGGACTAAGGTAACCAAGAGCGATATCGTAAGCGTAAAAGTCAAGTAAGAACTAAAACAATAACAAAGACGCAGAGTTTCGGCTCTGCGTCTTTTTTGTGTATCAGCGGGGAGAGGGGACAGAAAAATACGAACTTTATATGTTGACTGAATAAGTCCTCTTCTTCCAATGCTTTGCGATAACTGCAAACAACGGCTTTGTCACAAGATCGTATGATGATCGAGCGCCTGAAAGGTCAAGAAAAGCAGCGATTTTCTTACAGTAAACTGCCAAAGAAATCGCAGTCAGATAATATAACAAAGCCGTTTGTGGAATTGCCCACAAACGGCTTTGTTATCAGCTATTCACTGGTGCGGAGAATGAGACTTGAACTCACACGAGCTAACGCCCACTACCCCCTCAATTGCGCCTCAGGCTTTATCGTTACCGATATTTATGAATTTTTCACAGCGATTGAGCGCATTCAGCAAGCACAGTTTGTATCAGTTGCACTAAAGCGAACCCGGAAAAACTTAAAAATCATGACCTGTAAAACACATTTTGGAAATACAAGACGATTTTGGTGGAACTCCGTAAATGGTAGCCTTTCTAATTAGATAAGAGAACTATGCTGTTTTGTTACAGTATGGTTCTCTTTTCATTGTTTCGTTCATTCCTGTCAAATCACGATTTACTAAATCATGATTTGATAAAAGTGTTTTTAATGCGTCCATGTCGACAAATCAAATTTTCCACTCAGTGTGTGGAAAATCTCGCTCGCGACTTTATATCCCAAAGCAATTTTTCACAAGCATCCTTATACCTCTATTTAAGTATATCCGCAAGATAAAGCTCATCTTTCTGATGTGCTCCGTTTATCCGTTTGTATTCTCTGATCGCATTGATAAGTTTTTGGGGCTCAGATCCATAATAATCTCTATAGAACCTCGAGCTGTTATCATAGCGAGTTCTGTTATGACTTACGTTCTGCTTTGCAAATGCCTTGGGAGCAACTTTGGTCTTGATTATCTCGAATTCCTTGACCAATCCTTCTGAAATGATAAGCAGCATTTCAAGCTCCGGCATAGTGCAGTACTTTTCCACCGTACAGATCTTCTCCTTATAATCCGCAGGAATAACCAGGCGGTCGGTCTGTTTATCACCTATACGCATCACGCTGACATCGGTTCCGGGATACATATTCAATTCCAGACGCACCTGTGCATTACTCTTTATCTGCCTTGCATGGTATGCAGTCAATCCGAGCAGATCATCTTCCGTGAAAATCAGAGCATTGTTTTCCAGAAGAATGTTTATAATTGTGAGTTCGTTGCTCCCCTCACACATGATCAGCCTTTTCATCCCTTAAGCACCTTCTTCAGATCCATAAGGTCTTCGTAGTTGACCGCTGTTTTGAAGGCATTATTGTAATACTGCTTGCTCTTCAGCAGTACAGGGCGGATGTTGTAGTCCTCATACATATTTGAAAGATGAACATGACTGTTTGCGCTGCATATCCAGATGTTATCCTGCCTTCCCATTTGGTCCAGTAATTCGCAGTAATGGATAGTAAATATCAGCGTGGCATTATTCCTGTTGATATTTTTGTCCTTGTACAGGCTAATCATGTTTTCAACAAGCGTCTTATGGAAATGATTCTCAACTTCATCTATGATCAGATCAAAGCCCTCTCGAAGAGACGCCACCATAATGGTATAAAGGAGAATTCCTTTTGTTGTGCCGCTCGACAGAAAATAAATCAGCTGCATATCGGACATGATCTTGTCTTCGGTCTCTGTAACTATATGGTAATTATGGTCATCGACCCGTTTCAGGTCACATATAGTACCGTCAAAAATGCGAATGATCTTAGTCAGGATATCAAAGCCGATATCGTAATTCTTCAATGTGCGGAAAAGCATCTGATAGGTGTCTGAGCCTCCGCTGTAGCTGTCAAAGAACACAGCACGGGTCTGCTTTTTCTTAAGAACAAAGAATATATTTGAGGTGTCCTCCGGCAGATCGCCGAGTTCTGTCATTTCAACAAATCCTTCTGGCTCAAAGATATCCTTGGCATTGGTTTTGAAGTATTCTTTTCTGTATATATGCTCATTCCGGAAGCAAGCCTGATCACTCATAGTCTTACCGGACGCAAGCTCTGTTTTATACAGATATATAAAGCCGTCGTGGTAAAAAGTGATCTCCAGATCAACTCCGTCATAATTGTAGTGCTTATCCTCAAGACGGAAGTCTCCGAGTATCGAATATGCGCAATCCAGTAATTCAACAGCAGTCGATTTTCCCGACGCGTTTTTTCCGATGAATGCGGCTGTGTTAAACACATGAAGATCAGGAGCAATCTCTTGCAGCTCGTATTCTTTATCTTCAGCTGTCTTCTTGGACTTTGATGTCAGATCTATCGTAAACCCGTCGCAGCAGTTTTTAAAGTGGCTCACCTTAACTTTAAGCAATTTCATGTGTCACACCTCCGTTATTCACAAACGTATTATATCACATAAATCAGTTTCAGTCAAGTATTTTGCTCAAATTTAATTGCAATAGAGCTGTGCTGTTCTTTTACAATATGATTCTTTTTTCGGCATTTCGTTTGTTAACGCTCACTTTTAGGCATGGAGGCAACGGAATATATTTCCCAAAACGGCACATTGTATCTCGGTCATATCATGGTCATGTCTTAGACATTTTTATGTCCATGACGACGATAAAAGATGGATATGCAACCGGGGTGCAACAAATGCATTTATTCTTATCTCTTCAAATCCTATATTCTCATTTTTCAATCTATCTATAACGGTATTAACGAAAGATGTTTTGCCACTCCCCCATTTTCCTGCTATACAAATACTCATTCCATTATTAATGCGTCCTTCGTTTTTAACCAGATTAAAAAGATAGTCTTGCTGTCGTCTTCTGGACTTAAAAAGATTTCCATCAAGTGTAATCGGAGAATAAGAATCGCTATCTTCTTCATTATTGCATTTCTTAGATGATTTAAGAGTTGCTTGTAGCACAATTATGGCTACTATTAATATCCAAAACCACGCATCAAATTTTTGCTCTATTATAAATCTTGATTCAACAAATACACTCAAATAAGATGCTAAAATTCCTAATGAAATCTTTCTAGATGATGATTTATTAATATATGTTTCATAACACAGTATAAGTCCACCTATAGAAATGAAAATAACACCTGAATAATGTACAACGACTCTAGATACAGGGGTTAATACATTATCTGTTTTTAAAAAGCCAGACCAAATAAATAATATATTTAAAAATACCATTGTAAGAACAATCAACAAACATCTGATCATAGATGCATGCGAATTAAAAAATCGTTTTTTCATTGTCACTTTTTCATTTGCTGAGTTTCTCATATTTTATACTCCAATTGTAAATAGACTATTTTCGATAAAAATAATAACCATATAGTCCGATATCTGTTTACAGTTTGAAAACAGAAATGTAATTATTGACATTTTTATTATATCATAAAGCATGAATGAAGTCAACAATTCAAATAGTAACTACTCTTAACGCAATTATAATCGCAACAAATCACAACGCCCGCGAGGACAATCCCCGCGGGCGTTGTAATGTAGTCTATGATTTTATTGAGGCGCGGTATTATATCCACTGATTAAGCAGATACTCTGCAAGCACGCCGCTTTGCGTTGTTACGGCATAATCGAACAGGCTGTTTTTTGAGTAGCCGCCATAGCTGTTGTAACCGCCGTAGCTCGTGTAGCTGAAGTTGTCCGAGTAACGCGAGACATTCACCGCCTGTGAGACCACGGAGCCTGTGAATGTGGAGTTCCTGCCAAGCGCAGAGCTTAGAGCCTTGTCATCGGCTTCCATGAACTTTTCCTTGTCGATAGACAGCTTCCCGTCCTTGCCGACAGTAACACCGGCTTTTTCGAGTGTTCCCGAATACGCCTTTGCGGTGTTCGTCATGACCGACGTGCGTCCCGAAACAAAGCTGTTGCGGGAATTGCTGACTGCCGAGTACATATCGTTGTAGCTGTCAACAAAGCTTTTCGCCGCATCAAACATCTTCTCGCGGTCGGTTCCCGACATAGCTTTGCTGAGATCGGACACCGACGACGCGATACCCGATACGGCATCGGACAGATTTGTCGTATAGGTCGTCTTTGCCGCGGATGTGGTCTGATACGCCTTGCGAGCAACGTTCGCGCTGTTTGACTTCCACGCGAATTGCTTGTAGGTGCTTACCCGACTGTGGTTATAGAGCGACGAATGACGGTAATTATTGTACGTCATATAGCGGGTCAATCCATAATTTCTCATGCTTTCACCTCCCTTTACATCATTGCTAATATTTCGGAAATATCAATGAATAGTATCGGCGAGACCTCGCTGACATTAGCCTCGGCGTAGCTCATAGCATCGGGAATATCGGTGTCCGTCTCGATCATATCCGCAAACGCGAGCCGTCGTTCCAATGCGAGAGCCTGTGCCTGTGCAAGCGCGATACGTTTCTTTTTGAGCATTTTCTCGAACTCCTCGCGCCGCTTGTCCCGTATCTCTTTAAGCTGTTTCCAGTATTCTTCCTTCTCTTCTTTTTTCAGCGCACCGTCGCCCGTTGAGTAAGTGTCCTGCCGGAACTGCTCGGGTTTGCTGCCGAATTGAAGGGTGTGGTATTGGTTGCCGCCGAGCTGTCGCAGCCACGAGGGGACTTCCGCCGAGAACGCGGCGTGTATCTGGTCAAGCACCCACTTTTCGTACTGCGGGTCAGCCTGCATTGCCCGATAACCCGCGTCGGATATGCTCACAGCGTAGGTGTCGCCGAACTGTGTCGGGTGCAGAACAATTGAGGATACGCGATCCTTGATGTACGCCTTGTAATCGTCGAGCGATTGTTCGCTCATACAACTGTCGAGCGCAGCCGCAAAGCCCGTCTCTGCTGATTTTGCCGGAGCTATGCTATCGGTAAATGCCTTTAAATACGCGGTCTGCGCGGATATGTACATGGTATTGCTCACGGAAACATCTCCTTTTTACATCAACGACGCTAACGCTGACATCATTTCCTCCTGCGGCGTAGGCTCACGGTCCTCGGCGCTGCTCATGCGGGATTTCGCTTCTTCCAGCAGGCTCTCCGCTGCTTGGACAGAAGCCTCTTCAACGTCAAGCCCCTGTTCCTTGCCCGCGTCGCACTCGCGGAGATCGGACTGTATCAAATCCATGACCGCCTGAACCTGCGAGCGGGTCTTAGCGGCAGCAAGCATACGCGCGAGCTTTGCGGCGTTTATGCCCATGCTCCCGCTGACGCTTTCGGATTCGCCGCCTTCTTCCTCGCCGTCGGCATTCTCTTCGTTCTGTTCGGGGTCAAGAGCCTTCGCAGCCTCGCCGAACAGCTTCATTTCATCGTCGCCGAGGATAAGCTCGCCGGTCTCGTCCGCCTTGTTCAGAAGTTCTTCGAGCTTGTCGGCAGCCCCGGCATTCTTTTCGCGGACGCGTTCGATTATCTTCTCCGCGTTCTCACGAGCCTGCACACGAAGCTCCTCGTTCAGCTCGTCCTTGCGTACTAGAACGGAAGCGTGGTGTAACTGCCCGTCCTCGTCGATATAATTCTCGCAATAGACGGTCTTCATTCCCAGCGCATTGGAAAAGCTCTCGGCAAAAGCCGTAGCACGTTCGATGTCGCGGAACTTCTGTATGTACTCGGATTCGGCTTCCGGGTCGCCGCTTATCTTTTCGAGCAGCTTCGGGTCGAGCGTGAATGCCCAGCGGTTCGCGTTATCGCCGGTGTTGCGGGCGTTTTTTCCAACAAGCCCCGTTCCCGCTGAAAAGGTCATTTTCGGGAATTTTTCCTGCAGGGACGCTAGCGCCGCAGACTGAACACGGCTCTGTTCACTTCGCTCCAGAGCGTCGGCGGAGAACTCGATCTTGTCCTGTACGGCAGGCTTTTCGGTCGGTTCTTCGTTTACAGTGCGCTTTTGTGGATGTTCGGCGAATTGATACGCGGTCAGATAATTGTCGATCCCTCTTATCATAAAATCACCTTCCTTGGCGGTCAGTATCACGCCTTACCGTTGAAGAAAAAACCTTTCGACAGCTTTTGGCTCATTGCGTTGAACTTTTTGAGGTACGGTTTTGCTTTCGCGTTTTTCTTATTCTCATACAGCTCATTCGCGTACTCCGTGGGCGACTTCACACGAGCTGTGCGGTCGTCGTGTGTGCCTATGCTCCAGCGGCTTATCCCGCCGTCCTTGTCTATCGCCCAGCCGTCCGCGACAAGCTTATCCCCTCGAGCGCTAATGTTTGCTCGGCACCTCTGGTCGCAGGACTTCATATTTGCGATCTCTTTTTCGTATTCTTCCGCAAGCTTCGGGTTGTTCGCCATTTTCTTCAAAAACTGCGGAGAGATAGCCACATTCGTGGTCGCGTTCGAGCCGTAGCGCATACCCTGTCTGAAATTCGCGGCGACAAAGCTGTAATCCTTGAACTTGTCCTGTAAATACGAAAGCTCGTCATTAGCGGACTTACGCGTGGTATCGGTCTGTGTGCTTCTGCTGACGGGATAATTGATATATGAGCTGTCAATTCTCATTCCCATAGGCTCACCCCTCAGACCGTAATGTCAATGGGCTTGTGAACGCGTATCGGGTCGGGAGTTTCAACAGTTGTCGGCTCGACGACCTCGGATTTCTCCGTTCCTGTGACTGCCTTAACGCCGTCATTCTCGCCGTTTTCGTCCGTTTCTGGAGCATTCCCGAGTTTTCCGTTCTTGTTCTCTTTTTCGGTCTTTTCGGACTTCTTCTTTTCGGCTGCCTTTGTCTCTTTCTTGGCGTCCTCGCGGTCGGTTTCACGGGAGCGGTCGATGTTGTCGCGAAGCTCGGTGGTCGCAGATTCAAGCGTGTCAGTCTGCTTCGATCTCAGATCGGCAGCGTGTTCCTCGGTCTCTTTCAGCTCAGCCTGCTTCGCGCTTGTATCGGTCTTGACGGAATGCTCGATCTCGGCTTTGAGGATACCCGCGTGACCCTCGTCCTTTTCGAGAGCGTGCTGCTGCACCTGAGCCTGTTTGAGCGTGGTGCCTGCCGACATCAGCGCTGACATTGTGTTTGTGATCATACTATCAAATCCTTTCTGTGAAATATTGGCAACTCCATGCCGTGGGCGTTTCGCCTGCATTTATTATATCGTCCGAAGCCGTATGAAATCAAGCGAAATGCCGTGAAACGACCTTTTTCGGACGCGAATCACATCATCAGCATAACGGTCAGCGTGAACTCACCGTCCTTGAAGGAAATATCTATCCCGCCGCCGTATTTTTCGGCGGTATTTCTGATATTCACGAGCCCGAAGCCGTGCTCGGAGCGGTCAGGCTTTGTCGTTTCGGGAAGCTCCCCGTCCGCGGTAGCGCAGTCGCCGGTGCAGGTGTTCGTGACCGTTATCACAAAGGCGTTCTTCTTTTTCAGCGAGGTTATGGAGATACGCCGCTTGCCTTCGGGGCATTTCTCGGCGGCTTCGATGGCGTTGTTCAGCGCGTTGTTGAGGATAATGCTCATATCGAGAGCTCCCGCGGAAAAGCCGTCAGGATAGTGGAAATCGCACTCGAACGCGATTCCGCGGCGTTCGGCTTCGCTCTGCTTCTCGGTGAGGATAACGTCGGTCACGGGATCGCCGCTGTTTACACCCTTATCCGAACCGATACGCTCGCGAGCCTCCGCGAGATAGCTTTCAAATGCCTCGTTTTCGCCCCGCGCGTGCAGGCTTTCAAGGACTGCGAGGTGATTTCTCATATCATGACGTATCGCGCGGATGTCGCGGTACAGGCTCTCCGCGCCGCTGATGTAATCGCGGATGTTGTCGGTCTGCACCGATAGCATGGCGGTCTCTTTCTCGCGGCGCTGACCGGCTTTGATCTGCTCGTAGAAATAAATCACCGCGACCAGCGCCGTGTACGAAACGAGGTAGAAAACGAACGAAATGAGGTCGTAGGGGCTGATGTCGATCTCGCGCGTGTCGATGCTGTTGAAGTAGAGCAGGAGCCGGTAGTTGAACACTCCCGCCACGCTCGGCAGCATCAGCAGAAGCGCCTCTTTTATGGTCATTTTCTCGTTTTTGCTGACATAGACCTTGTGGAAAATCGTTATCAGCAGGAGCATTATTCCCGCCATTATGCAGCCCTCGACCGCGTCGTAAACGATGTACGCCGCGACCTGTTTTTCGGGCTCGAACATGAACGCGTCAATGACGAATCCACATGTCAAGCCGTAAACTTTAAGCCATATCGACGTACCGACAGCGGCGGTTAGCCACCGAACCGAGAAGAACGAGAACGCGAGGAACAGCTTCTGTGCGTAGTTCCGCCGGTCGAGCAGGGTGAAAACTGCAAACGCGCCGACGACTCCCGCGCCGTAGGCAACGAGATTGTTGAACTCCTGCGGCAGAAAGAACATCACAAGCATTATCGCCGCATACGCCGCGCCCGTGAGATACCGCGCGAGGCGGCTTTTTGTGAACGGGCGGAGGAACTGCATAAGCCCGACGGAATAGACCAGAAGCGTAATTATCATCGTCAGCGTCAGGCTGATGTCCGTGTAAATTTCAAGATAATCGTACATTTCAGCCCTCCGATTTTATATATCGCAGATACGCCCTGACAAGCTCGCTGTAACGCTGTTTCGCGAGCAGGACGCGGTCGCCGTTCTCCATTGTGACCTCGCTCGACGTGTATTTTTCGAGGTAGCGCAGGTTGATGAGGTACGAACGGTGCGTGCGGAAGAACGTCTCGTCGGTGCATTTCTCGAACTCGTTCAGCCGCCCCCGGTACTCGACTTTTCCGCTGACTGTGTGCAATATCAGTATGCGGTCGAACACCTCGGCGTACATGATCTCGGACAGTGCGAGCTTGGTGCTTACACCGCCGGATTTCACGGCTATGAATCTGTCGCTTGTTACAGTCGCAGCAGGCTCGGTGCGGCTGTCTATCGCCTTTTTCAGCACTTCCGCGAACTTCTTTGCCGAAACGGGCTTCACAAGGAAGTTGAACGCTCCGACATCGAACGCGTCGAAAACTCTGTCCTCGAATGCGGTAACGAAGATGATCGCCGCGCGGCAGCCATTCCGGCGCAGCTCACGCGCAGTCTGCATACCGTCGAGCCCGTCCATTCCTATGTCGAGAAATATTATATCAAACCCGTCCGCGCTCGCGAGAAGCTCGCCGCCCGATGAAAACTCCGTCACAGATGCTCCCGGGCACAGCGCGGCTATCCAGTCCGAAATATCCCTGCGAAGCTCGGCTTCGTCGTCGCATACAGCAAATCTCATTTTATCATCTCCGTTTGTTACGGCTCAATGCCGATAGTAAGGGCAATACTTTGTCTATTATTATATCGGAAATCGCGCGGAAAAGTTTAACGATATGGTGCGAAATGAACTTTTTGGGTTGCGAAATGAACTCATATCTCCGGTTTTCGGATAAACGCTGATTTGCTCTTGACAATATAACAAAATTCGTGTATAATATTGTTATGAAATATTAAAGGAGGAGTCGTTATGCCAAATATCAGATCAAGCGCCGACCTCAGAAACGGCTACAATGAAATATCCACATTCTGCCACACATACAATGAGCCGGTATTCATTACCAAAAACGGCAAGGGAGATCTTGCTGTTATGAGTATTGAGGCTTATGAATCACTTGTGGGAAGATTTGAACTGTACGACCTTATCAAAGACGGTCTTTCGGATGTTGAGAAAGGCAATACCAGACCGTTCTCAGAAGCTATGGCAAGTATCAGGGAGCGCCGCAGGAAATGACATATAATATTCATATCACCAATAAAGGCGAGCAGGACATCATTGAAGCGGCGGATCATATTGAATTCACGCTTCTTAATCCGGCAGCTGCCGACAGTCTACTTGACACTATCGAGGAGGAAATAGGAAATCTCTCCTTTATGCCGGAGAAGCATCAGATCATTGATGACCCTGTCTTGAAAGAGTGGAAGATCAGGATGATACCCGTCAAGAACTATCTGGCGTTTTATGTCATAGACGATAATTCTCATACGGTACACATAGTCAGATTCCTTTACGGAAGGCGGAATTGGCAGAAAATTCTTCGGTGTGAGCCGGTTTCGCTTGAATAACAATAGAACAGCGCACCATTCAATTATTCAACTCGTCCGAGGAACCAAAATGCCCGCCGTACATATCGTACAGCGGGCATTGTGCTATTATGAGCCTTTCATGCCGACTTGCATGAGCCTGATGCCCAGCGCAAGTCCTTTTCCAAACTCATTGACAGCGTAGATACTGTCGAGCACGGACTGTTTTTTCTGCCATTCTTCCCAAAGCCCGTTCAGCCCCGGGTTGGCTTTCATAAGCTTTTCTGTCACCACGGCAAGGTCGCGTTCGGCTGCCTTCATCTTATCAGATAAAACGCCGGGCTCCTCACAAGGCCTGATCTCACCGTAATACAGGGATTCGATAATCTTTGCTACATCTGCGCCGTATGTAATTTTCAGTTCGTCCATATTCTTTTCCTGCCTTTCATTTTCATAATAGCGATATAAACTCCGTTCGTCATATATGTTGCTACTTCTATTATGATTACAACGAGCGCAGAATAAGGGAGATCTTTCAATTCATGAATGTCTTCACGATTTTATGAATTGTCCTCTACCTTATGGATAGTTTTCAGGATAAATCGTCCATATCTGTCCATACCTATTATATCGAAAAGTACATAGCATCCCGGGATAATGATCTGATAGGTAGGTAAAATTTCGATAGCAGCATTGCTTTCAACTACGAAGAACGGTCGGATCGTATTTCTGCCATCAAAGCAAACTGCGTTTTCAGCATCGAGTATAACTCTGTTAAATTCATCAAGTCCTGCAATTTTGCAAAAGAACTCGTTATCGGATTTATCGCAATTCGTATATCCTGTTTCTATAAGTACTTTCTCGCCGATTTTCAAATCGCCTACTTTTTCCATGATATCACCCCCCTTTTTTACATGACAGTGAGTTCAAGATAAGGCAAACCTACAAATGATCGTTTCCAAGCGAGGCTCTTTACATTTTCTTATTTTAAATTCGATTCCGTTATTTACCTTCATTTGTTATATCATGCGGCCTCGTTCCAGTATTGGTCCACGGGATAACGCTTTGTTGCTTTCGGACAGGATATCGGCATTTTAACTGTGTGATTACTGCTAAAGGCTTTATCAGTCCTAAGAAAATATGTGTGGGTAAAGAGTCTGACATCATCCCAGCACACATCTACGTTGTACCAGTCATCACCGATCTTCACCATATTCCAGGCATGATCTTCGTTTATCGCTCTGTTATTTGCCTTCCCCCATACAACGATACAGTCTATGCCCGCAAGCTGGCAGACTACGCAGAAAGCATCTGCATAACCGCTGCAATCAGCTTTACCTTCAAGAAATGCAGTTTCCATCTCTTGGTATGATTCGTATTTGATGAGATCACGCAGCTCATCGTGGATCACCTTGATCTTATCAAACGTCCGGTCGTATTCGCTCGCTTTATCAGCAATAGCTTTTGCCACCTTAAGGATCTTGTTCCGCTTTTTAGGAGTCATACTTGTAAGCTCGTTATCAATTTGATATTGAGTGGGATAAAGCTGCAAATGCGGATTCTCTCTTTGAAAAGCATAATAGGCAATGTCCTTATCTGTGGAAGAATAATTTGGTTCAGGACCGTTTATTGAATATCTTTTCTTGTTGAAACAGTACCTGTAATACGCTTTTTGAGTATCGGTAAGCGTGTTGTAGTAATACTTGTGAGTGTAATCGTCGATGAACTCCGTGGAGCGTTTAACATCCTTCATTTTCTTAGCAGTAGTTTCCTTTGATTTTGTTGTAACGGCCGATGTCATTTTTCCGGTATTATAGTCACCGCCCGGAGCGCAAAGCGGATCATTTATCTCCGTCAGCATAATTTCTTCCATTGTCAGATTACTGTTATGATGCGGCTCGCTGCATCCGGCGAGCAGGATGCAGGCACACAATGCGATTATAAATATTCTATTCTTTTTCATAATGATTTCTCCCTTCGTCAATAACTATTAGAAACATTTGTTTCTTATAGTTATTATAGCATACTTTTGGTTATAGTTCAAGGGGTAAAATGAAAAAAGACCGTAAAAACGGTCTTTTTACAATAATATACAAATTAATTCCTATTAGCTACTTATATAAATTGCTACAGAAAATTATTTTCCAAAAGCACGATATATACTTGACATTTCTGATTTTATAGGGTATAATAATCAAAAAGGAGGCGGATTTATATGCTGTGTCAGTTTTCTTTTGAGAATTTCAAGTCCTATCGTGACGAAACCACGTTCGATTTTCAGGCAGAAGCATTACCTGAATTCCAGGACACGCTGTTAACTACCCCTAAAGGTAGTGATCTTTTGCCTGTTGGTGTTTTATATGGGCCCAACGGCGGAGGTAAAACGAATCTTTTACAAGCCTTATGCTGCTTAATATCCCTTGTAGTTAAGCCAATTAAAGGATTAGATAAAAACCGCGAAGGAATGATTGTACAACACCACATAAGCAGAACACCATTCTTACTGGATGCAGAATCAAAAGATAACCCCACTGTTTTCCGGGTGTTTTTCAGAATAGAGACCCGAGAATACCAATATTATTTATCTCTTAAGGAAGAGATAGTTTATGAGGCTCTTTATTGGAAGAATATTGGAGGAAAACGTACAGGGGTTGTTTTCGAGCGCGACGGACAGAAGATAGAACTTGGACCAAGTATCAACAAGTCAACGATCAATCGTGAAGTTAATCCGAAAATGCCATATCTATCATTTCTTGCAATAAACTATGATCTGCCGGTAATCAACGAGGTGCAGGGATGGTTTGAATCATGTATTATTCTTAATTTCGGCAATCCTTTATCCGAATTAAAAATTGTATTTTCGCCGGATGGGAGTATAGAGAAAAGCACAGTTCACGCATTAAACCATATTGGCATTGACCTTTCCGGATATCGTTTTGACGAGGAACAGCAGCGGTTGTTTACTCAAAGAACTATCGACGGTGAAGTGTTTGAATTACCTTTTTCAGATGAATCCGACGGTACAAAGAAGATGATAGTTGCTCTGCCTATCTTGATGATAGCCTTGCAGCAAGGCAGAATGGTAGTAGTCGATGAACTTGATGCTAAGCTGCATCCGAAACTGTTGCGTTATATTATCATGCTGTTTAAGAATCCTGCTGTAAATCAGCACGGCGCCCAATTGCTTTTTACCTCCCATGATATGAGTACAATGAAGAATACTGTTTTCCGTAGAGACGAGATATGGTTTGCGGCTGAGGATGATGATCATCAGAGTAAGATATATTCATTGTCCGATATTAGGCAGGAAGATAATACGAGAATTAAGAACACGGCCGCATATGACAAGCAGTATCTCGAAGGTCGTTACGGCGCAGATCCGTACTTTTCCAACATGACTGGAGGCGATTGGGCGTGAGCTTAAAGCCTCCTAAAAAGAGCGATGTTGGTAAACGCTGGATGAATCCACGCCAAAGCAAAGAAATTCTTATTCAGCCGGAATATCATCTTATCGTGACCGAGGGAACTGATACCGAGCCTCAGTACTTTGAAAGCATAAAAACAAGAATAAACAGCAAATACCATGAGAAGATATGCCTTGAAATTTACGGCGAAGGTGATAATACTTTGAGTCTGCTGAAAAAAGCGCAAAAAAGAGCTTTAGACAGCAGTACTATTTTTAAGCATGTCTGGATCGTATATGATACTGATGATTTCCCGCCGGATCACATTAACCGAACCGCCGAAAAATGCTTATCCATGACAAGCGAGGAAACAGAATATCATGCTTTGTGGTCAAATCAATGCATTGAACTATGGTTTATGCTTCATTTCAATTATATTGACGCGGACCTTCATCGATCAGAATACTTCCCGAAACTAACGGAGTGGATGTCAAATATAGGTTGTGGGAAATATGAGAAAAATCGCAAAGATATGTTTGATATCCTGATGCCATACCTTGACAATGCTATAAATAATGCCAAAAAGCTAAATGATATCAACAAAGATAAAACACCAGCAAATTCTTCGCCCGGGACACAAGTTTATAAACTGCTTGAATTGCTGAGGCCTTACCTTTATTAATACAGTTTATCTGCTTGCCTGATCAGGCCAACCCACAACAACTATAATAAAAAACAAAATGAGCCGATAATAAAGCGAAGCATAGATAAAATCGAGCGTTCGCAGGAATAAATCTTGATTTTTCATCTTTTTTGTGCTATAATGTCTGTAAAGATTCTTTTAATGGCATATTGATAGCAGAAAGCGAGGGAAAACTATGGCCATAAGCTATAAAAAACTTTGGAAGCTCCTGATAGACAAAGATATGAAGAAAAAGGATTTACAGCAGCTTGCAGGAATCAGCTCGGCTTCTATAACCAAGCTTGGTAAAAACGAGAATGTAAATACAGAAATTATCGAAAAGATCTGTGTTGCGCTTCAGTGTGATGTAAGCGATATAATGGAAATGACGGAAGATGACTGATATGACTGCGGGGACAAATTTGTTCTGATATACGCTGGTTAGTATTTGTCTTAAAGATCGATTGGATGAGTTGGTTGTGAACAAAAGCGTATCATCAAATGATTAACAGACAAAATGTCAATTTAAGGAGAATAGTAAATGGCTGTCAAGAAAACACAATTATACGCATCGCTTTGGGCGAGTTGCGACAAGCTTCGCGGAGGAATGGATTCCTCTGAATACAAGGACTATATTCTGACACTTCTGTTCATGAAGTATGTTACGGACAAATTCAAGAATAAGGGTGCGTATGAAGACATTAAGGTCTTCGATAAGGCTCACGACGAAGATCCCGATCCAGAAAAAAGGACAGGCTGCTCTTTTGATGATTTTATAGCTCTGAAAGGGAAGAAGAACATCGGTGAAGGGATGGATAAGATCATTGCACGTCTTGCAAATGAGAATACGGATTTGAAGGGCGTTATTGATATTGCTCATTTCAATGATGAAAAGAAACTTGGGAGTGGCAAGGAGATGGTCGATAAACTGACGGATCTCATTTCCATATTCCAGCGTCCGGAACTGGATTTCTCTAAAAATAGAGCAGAGGGTGATGACATTATCGGTGATGCATACGAGTTCTTGATGCGTAAGTTCGCCACCGAGAGCGGAAAGAGCAAGGGACAATTCTATACTCCTGCGGAGGTATCGAGGATTCTTGCCAATGTAGTAGGCATCAGCCGTTGCACAGATTCCAGCGCTACAGTGTGTGATCCTGCCTGTGGAAGCGGCAGCCTCTTAATCAGGGCTATCGATGCGGCACCATTCCCTATCATGGGCTATGGTCAGGAAAAGGAGAGCACAACCGCTGGTCTTGCTAAGATGAATGCGGTTCTTCATCGTAAAGCAGAGATTACAATTAAGAGTGGCAACACATTCTCCAACCCTCAGTATCTTGATAAATCCGACAATTCTGTTCTGGAGCGATTTGATTATATTGTTGCCAATCCACCTTTCTCTATGAAAAACTGGCGTGATGGTATTGCAGGAAAAGAGTATGGTCGCTTTGAGGGGTACGGAGACATGCCGCCCGAAAAGAATGGCGATTATGCTTGGCTCATGCATATCCTTAAGGCATTGAAGAACAATGGCAAAGCGGCTGTTATTCTGCCGCATGGTGTTCTGTTCAGAGGAAATGCAGAGGCTACGATCAGAGAGAACATCATCAAGAAACATTGGATCAAGGGTATTATCAGCCTTCCTGCCAACCTGTTCTACGGTACAGGTATTGCTGCCTGCGTGCTTGTAATTGATAAAGAGGGCGCGGCAAATCGTCAGGGTATCTTTATGATCGATGCCAGTCGGGGATATGTTAAAGACGGTAATAAGAACCGTCTCCGTGAACGTGATATCTATAGGATTATCACGACCTTTAATGAGCAGATAACAACAGATCCAAAGTATGCACGTTTTGTGCCGAACGATGAGATTGAGAAGAAGAACGAATACAATCTCAACATCACAAGATATATTGATTCGACTGATCCGGAGGATATTCAGGATATTTATGCTCATATTCATGGCGGTATCCCGGCTGTGGATATTGAAGGACTTTCAAAATACTGGAAGGTATTCCCTTCATTGAAGGCTGAGCTGCTGACAGCAATCAGCGAGAAATATTATAGCTTGAATGTGGAGCATGACAATATCCGTCAGACGATATACAAAAATGCAGAGTTCTCGGATTATGGTGAGAAACTCGACGATGCTTTTGGCGTATGGAAGGCAAAGGAATATCCGATTCTTTCTGCCCTCGATGAAGATTTGTCTGCAAGAGAGTTGATTGCAAGCCTTGCTGAGGATATCCTTGCCGAATTTGAACACCTGTCCCTAATTGACAAATACGATGTTTATCAGGTGTTGTTGGCCTATTGGAATGAAGTAATGAACGATGATGTATCCCTTATCATAAGCGAGCCGGATGGCTACTCTAATGCCAGAGCGACAGACAACATCGAGGAAGAAATCACGCAGGGCAAGAACAAAGGAGAAATGAAAGTCACAGGCTGGGAAGGTCGTTTGATTCCGAAGTCCATTGTAATAGATGCTTTTTCCCGTGAGGAGAAGAATGCTATAGAAGAAGCCGAAAATATTGTCGCAGAAACAGAGTCCCAGCTCTCAGATTTGATTGAGAGCGCAGATGAAGAATCAGCTCTTGCTGAAGTTGCTGAGAACGGAAAGGTTAAAGCGAAAGATATTGAAGCAAAAATAGTTGAGTTGACAAGCACGATTGAAACAGAAGAGACCATAGAACTGGAAGTAATCCTTATGGATCTCAATCTTGTAAATACGAAGAAAAGGCTGGAAGCATACCTTGTGGGACATCCGCTTTGCAAGAATGCAGTCAACGAAAATGGAAAAATCACAAAAGGCTCTATTGATATAGATTACGTATTATTCGTACTGAAGAATGCATACCGGAGAGCCTTCAGGATGATGTGAACCAGCTCAAGGCAGCGTTGGAACTTTGCGGCAAAGTGTCTGACTACAACAAGATTGTAAAGGATCTGAACAAGGCTCTGGATGAAAAGTGCCGTGCGAAATATGAAACTTTGACGGACGATGAGATTCTCGACTTACTTGTGAATAAGAAATGGTTTGACAGCATCTTCTCTGGCATTAGCGATTTGTACGCTGCAATTTCTCATCGTCTTACAAATAGAATCATTGAACTGGCAGAACGCTATGAGAGCACACTTCCGCAGCTGGAGTCTGACACTACGGAGTATGAGGCAAAGGTAAAGTCTCATCTAGAAAGGATGGGATTCACATGGTAAATGGATGGGATACAGCGACTATAGGCGATTTTCTTGAATTTAAAAATGGCTTGAATAAGGGCAAAGAATTCTTTGGGTATGGGACGCCAATTGTGAATTATACAGATGTGTATAATCATAGGGGCTTACATAAGTCAGAGGTAAAAGGATCGGTATCGCTTACTACTGATGAGATATCAAGATATGAAGTAAAACGAGGAGATGTTTTTTTTTACTCGAACATCAGAAACACCTGATGAAGTAGGTTTGACAGCTGTTTTATTGGACGAGATTGAAGATTGCGTTTTTAGCGGTTTTGTGCTTCGCGGCAGGCCTAAAAACAATTTGCTATTGCCTGAGTATTGTAAATATTGTTTTTCGACAAGAGAAATACGAGAAAAGATTGTTTTAAGTTGCACATACACAACACGTGCTTTAACGAATGGCACGCAATTATCAAAAATAGAAATACCAATTCCACCAAAGAAGGAACAAATTGCGATTTCAGAAGTACTTTCGGACATAGATCATTTGATTTTTGAGTTAAAGAAGCTTATTGCAAAAAAGAAAGATATCCGTCAGGGCACTATGCAGATGCTTGTCACAGGTAAAAAGAGATTACCTGGGTACCATGCAGACTTTGAACACTTTGCAATAGGAGAACTTGGAAGCCTTGCAAAGACGTCTATAAATCCATGTCAGGAACCGAAAACTATTTTTGATGAATACAGTATGCCAGCATTTGACAACGGGGCAAAACCACAGCAAATGTTAGGTGAGTTGATGCTCAGCAGTCGTATTAAGGTTACGTCTAATACACTTTTGTTTAACAAATTGAATGTGCGTCAAAGAAGAGTTTGGCTTGTAAAAGATTGCAGTAATAACTCTGTCTGCTCATCTGAATTTTTACCGTATAAATCAGAGAAAATAGACCTATCGTTTTTTAAGCAATTGTTGCTGACGGATAAGGTGACAAAAGATTTTGAAGACATGTCGTCTGGTACGTCAAATAGTCAACAGAGAATAACACCCTCTGATTTTTTAAAGTATGAAATCTCGATTCCATCATTAGAAGAACAGAGAGAAATAGCATCAATTCTTTTGGATATGGATACAGAAATCCAAAGACATGAAGAAAAACTAAGTAAATACCAAAAGGTTAAACAAGGCATGATGGAAGAATTGCTGACCGGCAAGGTCAGATTAATGTAAGAAGGTGCCTGTCAGATGAGTATTGGGGATGCCGAAATCAAAACACAGGAAAGAGTAATCCGCTTCTTTAAAGATCCAGAGATTTTGGGCTACCAGTATATCGGTAACCTGTCAGATTATCAGAATAAGAATATCAAGGAAGATCGCCTGCGCCAGTACCTTCGATTAAAAGGTTATGCCGACAAGCTGATTGATGCTGCCGTTATGCAGCTTCAGCAGGAAGCCGGGAATCTTTCACGTGGAGTCTATGATGCCAATAAGACTGTGTATTCGCGGTTGAAGTACGGCATCCCAGTCAGTGAGAGCCCGGAGAAGCCTCCGGTGACAGTTGAACTTATCGATGAGACCAATCCGCTGAATAATGACTTTGCCATCGCTGAGGAAGTAACTGTCGTTGAGCAATCCGAAAAAAGGCCTGATCTTGTTGTTTACTTGAACGGTATTGCAGTAGCCGTTATTGAGCTGAAGCGAAGCAGTATTTCTGTATCCGAAGGTATTCGTCAGAATCTGACAAATCAGAAGAACTCGTTCATACAAGGTTTCTTTACCACGATGCAATTTTGTATGGCCGGAAACGAGTCTGAAGGCCTGCGCTACGGGACACTTCTGACCGGAGAGAAGTTTTATATGGAGTGGAAGGATGACGGCTTCAAGGAGCACGAGGAAGAGCGCGATCAGGTGGATGTCCGTATCAGCGAAACCTGTGAAGGCATCGAGAATAAACTCTTGAAGCAGATATATGCCATGTTCGATAAGGAACGTTTCATTGACCTTATCATGAATTTCGTTGTCTTTGATAAAGGCTTCAAAAAGGTGTGCCGCTACAATCAGTATTTTGGTATCAAGCGCACTCAGCAGAGGCTTAATAATCTGAGGACAGAGCTTCATAATCCGAACAGAGATCCGGCTAAACCGATGGGTGGAATTCTTTGGCATACACAGGGTTCCGGCAAGACGCTAACAATGGTATGGCTTGCAAAGTGGATTCTGACGCATTGGGCGGAGCTTAATGCCCGTGTTCTTATCGTGACAGACCGCGATGAGCTTGATGAGCAGATTGAGAAGACATTTACCGGAGTGGATGAAAATATTGTTCGGACGAAGAGCGGGAAGGATTTGATTAATCGCCTGAATGTTTATGATGATTCATTGATCTGCTCTCTTGTGCATAAGTTCGGTCGTCGTGGTGGTGAAGCTACCGAGAATGATTATGACAAATATATAGAAGAACTGAAGGCATCACTTCCGGCAGATTTTGAAGCAAAAGGGAATCTGGTTGTGTTTGTTGACGAATGCCACAGGACACAGTCAGGAAAGCTTCATACAGCTATGAAGACCATTATGCCGAATGCTATATTCATTGGATTTACCGGAACACCGCTATTAAAGAGAGACAAGAAGATTAGCATAGAGGTATTTGGTACATATATTCATGCCTACAAATATAACGAAGGCGTAGCCGATGGAGTTGTTCTGGATCTGAGATATGAGTATAGAGATGTTCCGCAGGATCTGTCTTCACAGGATCGTGTTGATCAGTGGTTTGATGTCAAAACCAGAGGTTTGTCATCTCGTGCGAAAGCAAAGCTAAAAGAGAAATGGGGTACGATGCAAAAGGTCTATAGCTCGCGTTCCCGTCTTGATAAGGTGGCATGGGATATTATCCAAGATTTCAATATGAAACCGCGTCTTATGGACGGTAATGGAAATGCTATTCTTGTTGCAGGCTCCATTCCGACAGCCTGTAAGTACTATGAAATATTCCAGCAGATGGGTTTTAAGAAGTGTGCTATTATTTCGTCCTACACTCCAAATAAGGGGGAACTGCGCACGGATACTGTTAGCGATGAAGATGATACTGAGACATTCTTGAAATATGAGACATACCTCAAAATGCTTGGTATTGATCCTGATAATATTCCTAATGCCGGATCGATTCAGGCTAAGGTTGAAGAATTCGAGAAGGAAGCAAAACGGAAATTTGTGGAAGAGCCTGCAAATATGAAGTTGCTTATAGTCGTAGATAAGCTGCTAACCGGATTTGATGCTCCGCCTTGCACGTATTTGTACGTTGATAAGAATATGCAGGATCACGGTCTATTTCAGGCAATTTGTCGTGTGAATCGATTGGATGATGATTCTAAGGATTTCGGATATATCGTTGATTACAAACAGCTTTTCGGTAAGCTTCAGACGGCAATGAAGGATTATACTTCCGGTGCCTTTGAAGGTTATGATCCGGAAGATGTAAAAGGACTTGTTAAAGATCGTCATGATGAAGCTATCGCATATTTTGATGAAGTATATGATGCGGTAGAAGAATTGTGTGAGGGCGTAGAGGAGCCTCGTGGAGAGATACAGTATATCCATTATTTCTGTGGAGTCTCTGGTCAGTCTGAAGAGAGTGATGAGATATATGCACGTCTTAGGGAAAAGCTCTACAGGTTGGTGAACAGCCTTGTCAGAGCATTTGCAGAGGCTAAGCCGTATCTGGTTGACGATATCTCTACAGGCAAGCTGAATGAATACGACAAGAAGGTCACATTCTATATTGAGCTGAAGAAGACGATAGGGACTGCAAGCGGCGACTTCTTGGATTTGAAGGCCTATGAGCCGGACATGAGGAAGATGATCGACAATTACATTACTGCTGCGGATGCAGAAAAAATTGGCGATTTTGACGATCTTACCTTGTTGGATTTTGTTGCAAAACAGGGAGAAACTCTTACCGGAGAAGGCGACAGCGGGCACAAAGAAGGTGCAGCGGAAGCTATCGAAAATAATATTCGCAAAAAGGTTATAGAAAAGGTTACTGTCAATCCGAGGTACTATGCAAAGATGTCTGAGATCCTCGATAAGCTTATTGAGGAAAGACGACAGGGTGTGCTTGATTATGCCGAAATGCTTGAGAAATATATAAAGCTGGCTAAGGATGTTGATTGCCCTGAAGAGAATGACAAATATCCCGAGAGCATCCGTAAAAGTAAGGCGCTTATGGCGATTTACGATAATACAGGCGAAGATGAAAATCTTGCCATTAAAATCCATAAGGCAGTAAAGAAACAGGCACTGTCGGGATTTAGAGATAATCAGGTGGTTATCAGAAGAATAAAGAAAGTACTATATGAGATATTAGGTGATGATTCCGAGGTGGAGCGCATCTATAAGATTATAGAGAAGCAGGAGGAGTTTTAATGCGCATTGTCATCTCCGGGTTACCGATTGATGTACAAAAAAAGAATATAAAAAACATGCATCTTCAGGTTAAACCCCCGGACGGACATGTTGTTATTTCTGCGCCTTTATCCGTGGATGACAAGGCAATAGAGGCATATGCCAGAACACAGCTTGGCTTCATCAAGAGATCTATTGCTCAGTTTCAGGATCAGCCAAGAGCGTCAAAGCGACAGTACGTTTCCGGTGAAACGATGTATATCTGGGGAAAACAGTACTTCCTCGTCTTTAAGCCAGATAATCAAAAGAATAGTTTTATTATTCAAAATCAAAATATTATCCTCTCTATGAGCGCAAAAAGTACAGTGACGCAGAGAAGCGCTTATGTAAAAGAGGAATACAGAAAAATCTTGAAGAAAGAGATAGAAAAGAGACTGCCAAAGTGGGAGAAACAGACTGGTCTTAAATGTGATTCATGGCAAACTAAATATATGGTAACAAAATGGGGCTCTTGTAGCATTGATAAAAAGAAGCTTTGGTTCAACCTTCAACTTGCCCAGAAACCATATTCATGTCTTGATTATATTATTTTGCACGAGCTTACACATTTAATCACAAGAAAGCATGATGCTACATTCAATGATCATATGGATAGGTACATGCCGAATTGGAGATGTATCCGTAAAGAGCTTAACGACAGCAGACTGGATTATTATGAAGCTCAAAATGATAGTCATCTCTCCCGAATGGTTGAATAGTCCTCTTGCCAAGGTGATGGATGTGTCCGGATGAGTCTTGTGCAGAATGGAGTATTTATGAGGTTAATGAGATACTGGTGGCGAATGGGTGTCTACCGTTTGGGAGTACGCCAGAATAAGAATAATAAATTTTCAAAGGAGAGATGAGTTTATGTCATTGGATTTGATAAAGGAGATTTTTAGTGCACTGCCTGATTGTAAGGAATGGCATGCTCATTTACTCAGTTTTACACATTCAAAACGTAACGGAACTACATACAACTGTAGAAGAATTGAATTAGAGCCGTCTGAAAGACTGAATGTTCTGATTCAAGACATTTCGTCCGGATATACCAACGAAGGGAAGAATAAGCTAGATAACTATGTGGATGTACGTGAGTACGACGGAACATGCAATAGCACGACGGTTTACAGAATAAGAGATAATAATCCTGACATAGAGATTGATTTGGATGCATTGCTACAGGAAATTGCGAATTCTGATTCTGAAGCGGATCCTTTCAGTATAAAAGCTCGGGCATATATGCTTTGTGGAAACATGAGACGTAATGACGAAGATCATCAGATTAAACTGATATCAATGAATACGCCAATCACAAGGTTAAAGAATCGTTTTTGGCATAATAAAGGTAAGTTTTGGAAGATTCCTGATAAGGTTTTAAATCTTCGTACTTCTATGAACGTCATCATATATGACCGAACAGTATATTTTATGGATATGTCCGGGGAAACTCTGTTTAACATGGAACGAGCTTATAAACATAAGTGCAACGAAGCTGTTGATGAGATAACGGGATTGAGTATCATTTCTGATCCTGAGATGTTCCGTAATACTGCTACATCTGGGCAGAATCCAAGACGTTTTGCAGCTTTCAGTAAATCGAAACTGCAGCTATTAACAAAAAAGAAAAATCGAGAGAAAGCTGCAAAATACTTTAAGATTCCGTTAACGAAGAATAAGCAGTTTGATACATCACAGAAGGTTGATGCCGAAAATCTTGTTAAGGTTCTTTGCGGTAAAGCTATGTGGGATGTGCTAGAAGAAGTTCCGGTTGAGGTTGATGGATCAAAAGACTGGGTGCGCTAAAGGAGATAGGAAATGTCAGTATTTGTTTCTTTGGGTATGTACATCTTGTCGTTTGCACCATTGTGGATCACTGTTTTATTTATTGATATCAAGAGCCTGGTTGATGGCGGCGGTGACAAATGGACGGAGATAATCGGTATCACAGGAATCCTTTTGGGAATGCTGATTTCAGCGATTATACTCTTCACAAAATTCTTTGTAACAGATGATGAGAAGTACACGCTTACAATACAGGAGGCAAAGGAAAGTAAGACTATAACGGCAGAGTTCTTGCTTTCATATATTCTTCCATTATTTGCGTTTGATTTTACACAATGGGATGAAGTGGTGAAGTTTTTGATCTTTTTTATCATATTGGGTTACTTATGCATTCGTCATAATAATTTTAGCGTGAATATCATTCTAGAGCTTATGTGCTATAGGCTGTATGACTGCATTTTAATGAATGCTGATGGCCAAGTAGTTGATAGGACTGTCATCAGTAAAAATATACTTTCGACAAGTAAAGGAAAAGACATTGAAGTAAAGATTCTGAATAATGAGTATTATCTGGATCTGGATGATAAAAAATTATAACCGTTGATGTATGGAGGTATAGATAGAATGAAGATTGATAGCGGAAGAATGTTGAATGATTACATTCAACCGAACAAAAAGCAGTATTGCATACCCGTTTTCCAGCGCGACTATGCATGGACATCTGAGCAGTGCGAAAAACTCTTCGAGGATATTGTTCTTGCATTTAAAAAGGACCGGCCACATTTCTGCGGTTCTTTCGTATATGCTCCGCTTAAGTCAAAGAATCATATTGACTATTTTATCATCATCGATGGACAACAGAGATTTACGACATTGTATATACTGCTGAAAGCTCTTGCGGATTGCGCTAAAGACGAGTCTGAAAAAGATGCGCTGAAAAAATACCTCTTTAACGAAGATAAGTTTAACAGATATGGTATAGACGAGAAAAGCAAACTGAAGCTTAAGCCTGTTAAGACAGACAATGATCAACTTCAGCTACTGATGTCCGGTCAGATAGATGCTATGGATAAAAGTAGAAATGGTATCATCTACCATAACTACATGCTCTTTAAGGAGTTGACAAATGCATTTTTAAATGAGAATCCTGATAATTCTGTAATGATGATACATGACGGAATCGATAATTTAATTTGTGCCGATATTCGTCTGGATCAGGATGATGATGCTCAGGAAATCTTTGAGAGAATCAATTCAACTGGAATCACATTGGGGCTTCCTGATCTGATCAGGAATTATGTATTGATGACTGACGATGACCAGGAAAGGCTTTATGAAGATTACTGGCTTATTACTCAAGAATTGCTTTCAAAAGATCGCCTTGAAAGCTACTTCTTGGATTACCTGAATATGAAATTGGATGGTTTTACTACAGAGAGTAACGCTTATGCTGACTTCAAGCAAATATATAGGGATGGCAGATATACCAATGAATCTATGCTTCAGGAAATCCTTCATTATGCTAAGCAGTACCACACATTCTATTACGGCGATAACAAACTGAGCGATGAAATAAATACTGCGCTTTCCGGTCTCCGAAAATTGAACCAGACGACAGTTTACCTTTTCCTATTCCATATCTTTGATGATTTTGAGGCAGGAGTCATAGACCAGAAAGAGTTGGGGAAGATCCTAAATTTTCTGTTGAGCTACAGCATTCGCCGCCTGATCTGTGAGATCGGGTCGAATTCATTGCGCGGGTTATATAAGACACTTTATAGCCGTGTCTTTAATCGTGCGGAAAACAAGGATCATTATTATGATGCGATAGTATCATTCCTTCTTCAGCTCACATCTAAAGACGCGATTCCGAATGATGCTGACTTTGTAATGGCGTTGAAGGAACGGAATCTTTACAGAAAGAATGCTCTCTGTAAATATCTTCTGGCCACTATTGAGAATCAAGGCAAAGAGCGTGTTATTACAGATAATCTGACAATTGAGCATATCATACCACAAAATAAGAACCTCTCGACTGCCTGGCAGAAAATGCTGGGAGAGGAATGGGAAACTGTACGTGACAGATATCTACATACCCTTGGAAATCTCACTCTGACTGGTTACAACAGTGAGCTTGGGGATAAACCATTTCCCGAAAAGAAAGAATTATTGGCTGATACCGTCACACATATTGTGGTATTGTACAGCGATGTAAAAGATAAGGAACAGTGGAATGCCACAACTATTGAAAACAGGGCAAGCAGACTGGCTTCAGAGATCATACGATTGTTCCCTGTTGAGGCGCCAGAGGAAAAGATTGAGTTTAAGGATCCTAGATATTCGCTGTATACAGTTGTAGATCCTCACGCTGCAACTTACAAGCATGTAAATTATTATGAGCTGTTGGGAGAGAGAGTAAACGTAGATAGTTTTGCTGTCATGGTAAGGTCTGTTGCTGAAAAGCTGTATGATCTGGATAGCAGTATTATTGAGCAGATGGCAAGTGCTCAGGAAGTTTTTCCAACGTGGCTTAATCCGGTATTTGCATATGATGAATCTTCTTTGCGGAATCCAATCAAGCTAAAGAAAGATGAAGATATATATATCAGTACCGGTTATTCTGCCTATGATTGCATTTGTTTCATCAGGGCGTTACTTAAGAAATATGACTTGGATTTGGAAGAAGATTTCGTCTACAGTGCAAGACCGACTGCTGGAAAAGACAATGAGTTTGACCGCAATGAAGCGGAAAAAGCATGGTGCATGAGTATGAAGGAGACGTCTTTGATAGGCTTCGACCCAAAGAACAGCAGTGGAAAGCTTGTGCGTTTCACTACACCTTATCTAGATTCAATCATTCCGGAATCAAGCGGGAAATTGAGTCCGTGGAAGACACCAAACTTCTATTTCTATGAGATCGCAAATCAGAAGGGAGAAATGTTTGTTCAGTTGTACTTCTATTGCAAGAACATTAGTGACGAGATGAAAGAGGCATTTAATCATCTATCGGATATTCTTGATCTTGGTGAGCTGTCGAAGGGGTACAAGCTATATTTTAAGTCATCGAAATATCAGAATACCGATGACGATACCGCAGAAGGAATAGCTAGGCAACTAGATATTATGTTTACAGAAATACAAGAGTTTGAAAAGGAAGTTTCCGATAAGTGGAATGGTTAATCCGCGTAGCAATATTGGGATAATAATAACCTTGTTTAGAAGGGAGATCATGAGTGGGATATCTATTAAGCATACTATATTACAGAATTGTGTTTAGATTATGTAAATTGTATATACCCAGGTTTGATACTAATCCAAACAAGCAGCATAAATAGCCAAGCTGTTATAACTTATATCGTTTTTTCCGCATGTTCGATAAGAGCTTCTAGCACCGCGAATATCCTATCCTGTTCTTTTTTCGGGAGTGCGTTAATTTTATCGAGGAGCAGCGAGCCTTTGATTTTATAGTTATCATTCAACACGCCATGCAAAAGCATATCAGCGGTAACGCCAAGTGTATTTGCAATATCCACGAGCATTGCCAATGACGGTGCTTTATCGCCGCGTTCGAGTATTCCGATGTAGTTAGCGCTTACGCCAGTTTTCTCTGCAAGTTCGGATTGCTTTATTCCTTTTTCCGTGCGGAATTTTTTGATATTAGTCCCGATAGATAATATATTCATGATAAAGAAACGCCACCTTTGGAAATCTTAATCATTGATTTAGCTTGGAATAAATGGTAATGCATTATAGAGGTTACTAATACTTTATTTGTCCCATATTCTAGCTAATCTGTATTTATATAGAATAGAATCTTTTTTGTTAATTTTCTTCCGATTGCCCCATTGTGTTTTTGATTGCTTTGATCAAATACTCAAAAGCACTAGAATAATCCTTGACATTATCATTGTTTTCATTATAATTATTTACCCAATGGAACAAATCTTTCATGGCATTAGCAAGTTCCACAGTATTAATTGCATTGTCGGGTAGTTTTACAGTGCTATCTATATCTTTTGATAGTTCAGAGTTTACTGATTCATATAAGTGTTTTATTTCTTTATATCTTTGAAAATTTATGTTATGTGCATGCATAACATCATTTCGGTATTCCTTCAATTGATTAAATCTTTTTTGGACAGATTCCAACGAATCACTTGTTACCATTTTACTCCAATTCGTACATTCAGGTATCTTTTCTAAAGCATCTATAAGATCAGAACGAGAAATATGTGTCTTTACCAAATCTTTTGCTTCCTTTAAAAAAGAGCTATCAACAAATAGAATATTAGTAATCTCACCAAAATCTTTTTCTTCTAATTTGCTTATCTTTTGGTTTAGTGCAGGATCATTGCACATGGCCGCTTTTATATATACAAATGTCCTCAAATGTCGCTCAAACGAATTAACCAATGGATATAGTTTCTTGTTAAAATAAGCTGATGCTTCATTAATGAGCGTGATTGGGCTAAACGAATTTATTATTATCTCGTCAAGGTCTGATAATTTCTTCGCAGTTGTCTCACTGCCACCAGTTAATTCGCACCTTAAGATCCAATAAGTGCTGTTTTCAGAATCAATGAAAAAGAACACAAACTCGTCATGAGAGGATGCAAAAGAATCTATGTATTCTTTTACCTTGTTACGAAGATTGTCGGTCAAAAAAAGGTATTCTATAACCATATAAATCACCATACCTTAGTTATATTTTTGTAAGTCTATGTGGCAATCATTGTAGAAATCCATGATTATTTATAACATATTCTATAATATTTGAAATAGAAATTTGAACTATTATAAATAAGTATATCATAATAGCATATAATTGTCAATCTGAAAACGCTCAAATTGCTTTGTTATAAGCGATTCTTCAAAAAAACTAATACAAATAACTCTCCGCAATAACCGCGACTCTGTTATGACCGAGCTGCCTGCTCACTTCGAGCATGGCGGCGCGGTCATATTTTTCTCCGGCGCGGTCCTTACGCATAATATATAACTCCTCCGGCGGGATCTCTTCAACCGGTCTCGCGAGCTCATAATACAGCCCTTTTGCGAAGTCGCCGCGGTACCGGTGATTCTGCAGCTTACCCGGGAGCGTGAGAAAAACATTCTCTTTTGGCAGAACAGCACCGGCCATTTTCAGAATGTGTTCAGCATATTGAGTGCGAGCGGTCACAAAACGCTCCTTGCCGCCCTTGCCTTTGCGAACATGGGCGATAACGTCGCCGTTCTCATTCCTGTACACATCTTCACCCCTCAAACGTAGCATCTCACAGCGCCGAAGTCCACAGCCACGGTAAAAATCGACAATATCTTGATGCTTGCGCTCGTACTCCGGGTCGGGCTCTTTTCGTGAGCGCTTGATGGTCTTACGTTCCCGCTTGTCAAGATCGACACCGAAATCCTACATTCTGCAATCAAACAGTTTCGCCAACGCGGACGCGGCGGTGTGGACTGTGAACACCGAATAGTCGTTATCCTTCAGTTCGTTAAGATAAGTTCCGACATACTTCCGTGCATCGGCAATTGCTCTGACTGTCGGCAAATCCTCGTTTTCTTTAAGCCAGTTCACGAACTGATGACACTGCTGCATATAGGTCTCGAAAGTCATGTGCGAGAATATGCCTTTTGGGTATTTCGTACCCTCCTCGCGCCGAGCCTTATACTTCGACTGACCGATACGAAGCTGACCATATATGATCGTGTTGACCTGGTGGTATAGAGATTTATGTTTCGACATTTTTCTTCCTCCTCACAAAGTTTGTCATACATATTATGATAGCAAGCTCGTACAAATAAAACAAACAGCCCCGTATCAGAGTTCACCTTATTTATAAGGGTGCCTTGAAGGGTTCTTTTATGCGTGCTTCCTGCACGCTTTTGAAAACCTTCTGTACGACATCCTGTCGTCTGTGCGGGGCTTAATTGTTTGTAGGTCGAAAAATGTCGGATATTTGCGTCCGGGCATAGTTCACCCTTGAAAATCGGGCGTTTTTGTTTTGTTTTTATAGGTTCTCACCGCGGCGATGATCGGTGACCTATGTTAATGTTGTTAAGTGCGCTCCGTGTGGGAGTGCGTTCAGAGCGTGCGTGCCCCCGCCGTGCTTAATGTTCCGTGCCATAAAAATCACCGCTTTCCCATAATTTTTGGAAGATAAGTGGTTATGTCATCAGTTTCCGAGATCATACTCGTCCCGGGTCAGACTTCTATCCCAATTATCTCACCACGCAATGTCGACATCAATGATCGAATTCAGAAGTTCCGGATCAATCCCCGTGATCTACAGTCACAAGAACATGATAAGCAAGCCGTGCTGTCGTGCGAGTACCATTGAAGGATCGAGATCTTTGCTCGTCCTATTCGCCATACCGCCTCCGACAACATCAGTCCATGTGAATCTCCGTTCGTCATATAGCCTGTACCTTTATTATGATTACGATAACGCTCCGATAAGTCGAGATCTCATCGAAACGCCGGAACTTTTTTGTGTGTTGGTTATACAAATGCGTTTTGAGGGGGTTATCTACAACTCTAAGGAAAAATTGGATAACCCCATGGATGTATTTTATCAAGGAAGCACTCCCACGTGTGAAAACGTCTCTGATGCAGCTTGCCATCAGGGTTTGCTCGTATTTTTAAGTTTTCGCCCACGTAGGAATGCGGGTTTGCGCTATTGCAAGTATGCATTTCTTCGTGGGACACCTTTTCTTACAACCCTGTGTAGATGGAGTTATCCACGTACCCCCGCAAAACCGTAGATAACTCCATGGATGTATTTTATAAAAAGAAGCAATCCCCACGCCGAAAGAGGCTCTGATGTGTCTGATCATGCGGCTTTCCGCCGTTTTAGCTATTGTCGCACCGTCGAATAATGTCGAATATCAGCCAATGTCTTCCAAATAATTAACTATCATTTTCTATCATAGGCGATAATTATTTATTCTCCATTCCCGCTATCATAATAGAACAGAATGGTGTCAATTTTGGGAGTTTTTTCAGGATGCGGGGAAATTCTCCTGATCGCCAATTTCGCTATCATAATATGTTTGATTCCAAAAATGCGATCTTTTATAAAAATTCCTTGAAAGGCGCTTAGCGTGATCATAATAGTAATGACCGATGTAAACTTTATGTTTATGATAATTCTGGCTTTTGCGAGAAAAATCATTCAATCGCCAATTTCGCTATCATAATAGGAATGAATGGCATCATTTCTATGATGATTTAACCTGATGAGGAAGAGTTCTCTTGATTGCCATTCTTGTTATCATAATATGGTTGGCGCCACCCAAAACAAATGAAAGGACGTGTCTATATGTTATCAGACATTCTTAAAGCAAAACGGCAGATGAGATCATCCGCCAATCCATTCGTTCCCAAAACATGGGTCGTATCAATGGACGTTGGGTATTCGAGCATAGCGGCTGTCTCGCCGAACAAGCTGTTCTCGATACCAATGAGTGTACGGAAATCGGAGATCACGGATATCAACGATATCCTGCCCGACAAAGAGGTCATCCGGTATAGATCTCCCGACGGAACGATCTATGATGTCGGCGGTAGTTGGTCGGCAGAACGGGAAGAACGTGAGAAGTACATATCGGGCTGTGGGTATTGGGAGCAGGTCGATATGCTGCGGATACTCACCGAGACTGCGCTGGGAGTTTCGTTGTTCAACAACTTCGCGCGGTGTTACAACGATGAAACGATACGGGCTGTTTGCTGTCTTCCGCCGGAATACGAAGAGAGCAGCAACTTTACTATGCTGAAAACTATGCTTGAAGGTTATCACAAATTCAGCCTGCTGCCAGCGGGATCGAGCAATTGGCTGAAATTCGACTTTGCTGTAAAGTCCGCAGTCGTAATGCCGAAGAGCTTTGCAAATTCGTATTTCGACCTGTACTGCGATAAAACGACACATTCCGACATCATCAACGGCAACCCACCGATGTTTCGCAGCAGTATTGGGCTTTATCTTCACTATTTCAGTCGTTATTCTTAATATGACGAGGGCGCGCCTTATCCGGTGCTCGCCGCTATCATAATATAGATGTAACGAAAGTGACTTTTCACAAAGTCCGGAAAAGGGAGGTGAAACAAATGCTTGAGAAGTACCCCGAGTTAATATCTATAACTCAGCTCTGTGAGATACTCGGTATCGGCAGAGTAAAGGCTTATCAGCTCCTAAAAGCTAACATTATAAAGTGTAAGCGGATAGGAAAAAAGTACATAATTCCCAAGAAGTCTGTAATAGAATTTTTGGACATGTAGTACTATTGAACTCCGGCCGCCGTAATGTTATAATAATGTTATGGCGGCCATTTACGGAGTTCAGAAAGGAGAAATGGCAAAATGACCGCTTTTATAAAGAGTAAAAAGGGCAATTTATATGTTGTACTGCGCTACAATCTTAACGGCGAGTGGAAACAGAAATGGGTCTCGACCGGTCTGAAAGACAAAGGGAACAGAAATCAGCTCAAACAGCGCCTTGACGACTATATCAGGGAGTATGCTTACCTGGAATCCGGGGTAGAGCGTGATGACGCTTATTTTATCCCGTTCCTGAGAAAGTGGTGTGACAGGCACAAGCCCGAAGTCCAGCCCAATTCCTACGAATCCATGGTAACTAACATCAACGCCCACATAGCGCCGTATTTCGAGAAGCGCAACTATCGGCTCGATGATGTGACCCCGCTTATGATCTCGGATTTCTACGGGTATCTTACTACCGAAGGCAACCACAGGACCGGCGGTGGACTGGGTACGGCTTCCGTCAAGAAGATATCATCCATTCTTAAGCAATGCTTCAACGCCGCACTTGTGCTCGGGATAATCAAATCCAACCCCGCCTCGGCGGTAAAAGTCCCTAAGATCAAGAACCCGAAGGCTGTAAAGTATGTTTATATGAACAAAACCGAGGCAAACAAGGTCATCAAGGCCTTTGAAGGGCATCAGCTCAAGCCCCTTGTATTCATGACATTGTTCTACGGGCTGCGGCGTTCCGAGGTAATAGGGCTGAAGTGGGAAAACGTTGACTTCGAGAACAGCACCTTCGAGATAAAAAGCACTATCGTAAGGCATCGGACGCTTATTGAGAAGGATACAACAAAGACCGATGACAGCGCCGCGGTCTATGAGATGCTCCCGCAGGTGAGTCAGATCCTTCTGAACCTGAAAGCAGAGCAGAACGAAAATCGCGAGCTGTTCGGAAGCGCTTATCAGGAAAACGGATATGTCTTTGTCTGGGCGGACGGGAAGTTCTTCAAACCCGACTATGTGTCCAACGAGTTCAAAAAGGTGATCACAAACGCGGGATTGCCGCCAATGAGATTTCACGATCTGCGTCATTCCACAGCTTCAATTTTATTTGATATTGGCTGGGATATTGAAAAGATCAAGTGCTGGTTACGCCATGCCGATATTGACACGACGAGCAACATTTATTTGCACATAAGCAAGGAACGCAAGAAGATCATGGCAGAAGAGCTCAAAGATCTGTATGAATTTTAGCCCGCTTTTGAGGAGGCAGAACCCTTCTTGGTGGAACTTTGGTGGAACTCGGACATTTTCCGCTGTCAGACAAAATAACAAAGCCGTCTGTGGTATTGCCCACAAACGGCTCTGTTATCAGTTATTCACTGGTGCGGAGAATGAGACTTGAACTCACACGAGCTAACGCCCACTACCCCCTCAAAGTAGCGTGTCTGCCATTCCACCACCTCCGCAGGTGGTCATCTCACTGATGACTGTATTAGTATAGCACATCTTATTCGATTTGTCAATACTTTTTTCAAAAAAATTTCCCGGCAGGAAAAACGTTTCTGAACGGCTTCAAAAAACCGACAATACTAAATCAGCATCTATCCGTTGACATAACCAAGTAATTTCGTCACGATTCAGATAGGCGCGCAGAGCGCGCTCCATAATTGTGAATTGTGCATTGTGAATTGTGAATTGTGCATTGTGCATTGTGCATTTTGAATTGGATAGAAATATAGTATAAAATCTCAAAGATGTCATTGTTTGTCACCCAAAAGTGTGATATCATCTAAAATGCAGAGAGCTGTGAACGGGAATGTTCGCGGCTCTCTTCATTTATCACACCTGAGAGGAGGAAACAAAAATGCAGGAAAACGAGATCATAGGCGAGCAGGAAAACACTGCTCCCGATGAGAACGGCGGGGCAGAGCAGGACGAGAAGCTTTACTCCCAGTCGGAACTCGATCAGCGCGTGAATGCGGAATGCGAGCAGCTCCGAAAGAAGCTTGCCGATACGGAAAAGCTTGCCGCTATGTCCGAGAAGGAGCGCGCAGATCACAGGCGCACTGTCCGCGAAAAGGAACTCGCCGAGAGGGAAGCGGCTGTGGCAAAGCGTGAGCTTATCGCAGACGCTGCCGAGAGACTTGCGGAGGCGGGGCTCCCGAAACAGCTCGCCGCGTGCCTTAACTACTCCGGCAGGGAGGAGTGCGAACAGAGCCTTGAGGCTGTCGCACAGGCGTTCGAGTCCGCGGTGACAGGTGCCGTCAACAGACGCTTCAAGGGCAATGTCCCCAAATTCGCAGGCTCCGGTCCGAAGGACGCATTCCTTGACGGGCTCGGAATGTAAACAAATCGCATCAGCGCTTTCCGGCTGTTCCGGAAGGCGTTTTTTGCACCGGAAAATCATTATTTCAAAGGAGAAATTACTATGGCAGTCAATTTAGCGGAAAAGTATTCGTCTCAGGTAGATGAGGTCATCAGAAGAGGTCTTCTCTCTACCGCAGGTACAAACAACGATGTTGAGTTCGGCAATGCACAGACCGTAAAGGTCTATTCCCTCGATACAGCGCCCCTCAACGACTACGATCCCACAGCAGGCATGAGCAGATACGGCGAGCCTGTTGAGCTTGAAGATACCGTTCAGACTATGCAGATGTCCCAGCAGAAGTCCTTCACCTTCACTATCGACAAGACCTACGAGTCCGATTCCCCCGACGGCGTGAGAAATGCAGGAAAGGCTCTCCAGCGCCAGATCGAGCAGGTGATAATCCCCGCGATAGATACCTACCGCTTCTCCGTTCTTGCGACGAAGGCAGGCACAAAGATCGAGAAGGTTCTTTCTTCCGGGAACGCCTACTCCACTTTCGTTGAGGCAAACACAGCAATCACAGATGAGGAATTCCCCGTTGAGGGACGCGTGGCTTTCTGCTCCAACGCCTTTATCGAGCTCCTCAAGCAGGACGGCGCTTTCACAAAGGCTACCGAGCTTGCGCAGGACAGAGTGATCTACAAGGGCATGGTAGGCGACTGCGACGGCGTGGCGATAATCGCTGTTCCGAAGCGCAGACTTCCCGAAGATACCGCCTTCATCATCACTCACCCCATGTGCGCTCCCGCCCCCGTAAAGCTCCAGGACTATAAGATCCACAAGGATCCTCCCGGCATCGCAGGTACTCTCGTGGAAGGTCTGCTGTACCACGATATCTTCGTTTTCGACAAGAAAAAGAAGGCTGTGGCAGTTTGCTTCGACAGAGAACCTACCGAGGACGATACGACCGAAAACAGCTGAGTAAATGACGGAGGCAGAGCTATATGAAAAGAATAGATTCGCTGCGTGTTCTGCTCCCGCCCGACGATAAAAGCTCGGACATAAAGCTCGGAATGCTGCTGGACAACGCGGAGAACATGCTTCTCGACTATATCGGCAGGGATTCCCTCCCGGAACGCCTTGCGGATATGCAGATACACCTCGCTCTTGAGATGTACAACAGGCTCGGGAATGAGGGAGAGACAAAACGCACGGAGAATGATATCTCCGTGTCGTTTTCCGATCTCATCACCGACGATATGAAGCTCCGGCTCAGAAACTATCCGAGAAAGGTGGGTGCCGTTAAATGCAGCTGACACAGAACAGACTGAAGCGCGTCAACATCTTCTCCGATGCTGTCACCGACAGCGGTTACGTCGGAAAGAAGCGCGCTCCGGCACTTCTCGGGTTCGTTTACGCAGAAGTCTTTCCCTCCGCGGAGAAGCTTTCCGACGAGCGCAGAGGCACAAAGGTCTCCTCCGGCGCTACGCTGATACTGCGCAGGGAAGCAGGCGTGAAATGCGGCGATCTCGCGGGCATTTACGGCGAATCGCCGGACAGCAGGATAACGCAGGTGGAGATATACCCCGGACATCTCACAGCAAGGACGGAATGCCTATGAAGGACTTTACAGCAGAAATAAACACGGCTGTGCTCACCCTCGGAAATCTCGCTTTTGACCACGCAAAAGAGCACTGCCCGGTACGCACCGGCAGGCTGAAGCGGAGCATTGCGATACGCACCGAACACAACCGCGCGAAAAATGAGGATACCGTCGTTATCGGAACTTTCGTGCCTTATGCGCCCTGCGTCGAGTTCGGCGGCATCGGAAGAAGACCGAACCCGTTCCTCGGGAATGCCGCGGAATACGCGAAAAGCTGTGTGCAGACGGTATTTGAGCTTGCATTCGGAGGTGTGTGATGAAAGACTATTTACCTGATGTCGCCGGGCTTCTCGGAGATATCGCAGATGTGGAGCTTTCTTTTGCTGACCATGCTGTCCCGCTGCCGTGCATCGTCCTCTCGGAGCTCGGCAACAGCTCCGCCGTTGTTCTCGGCGGGAAAGACAGATACAGCATAGTTTCAGTGCAGGCAGATGTCTATGCGGAAAGCGCAGAGGAAGTGCGTTCCCTTGCATTGCAGGTGAACAGCGTCCTCACGGACAAGGGCATTAAGCGCAGCTCTTCGCAGTTCCTTACAGATGAGGATAAGCCGAGAATGTGTATGCGTTACCGCTTCGGCATTGACGAGGTCACGGGAAGGACAGTGTCGCTGTAGTGCAGCGGCGCCTTCGCGCTTTTGTCTTTCTGTGGTCACTTTTTATGCGCACATCGTGTGCGCTTTTGGTGACCACTGCCAATGCATCCTGCATTGTGCGGACGGCACCGGCTTACGCAGCCGGCTCGCGCAAGGGCAGAGCCCTTGACCCTAATGCCGTAACACGGAGATCTGCAAGACTGCGAAAAGAGCCACAATAGCATTAATAAACGATTTGGGTGCAGCGTCACGCTGCCGCGGTCCAGCCTCAATGCAGGAGGCATTGACTTCGGCACCCAAAGCACGCACGATGCGTGCATAACAGTGCCGAAAAGCGCAGGCTGGCGCTGTCCGCGCAGGACAAAGCGCGTCAGCGCAGTATCGCAGAACTGCCGCGCGTCAGCGCTGCTGCACCTGTCTTTTCGCTTGAAGGAGGCGGAAAATGGAAATTCTTTCTTCGGGTACTGCCTACTACCTCAACGGGCAGAACCTTTACGGACTAAAGTCCACGCCCGAACTTGGCGGCACGCGCGAAAAACGTGAGGTCACGAACCTCCTCGATACCGCGCACCGCTATATCGCGGGTCTTTACAAGTACGACGATCTTACCTTCGACTTCTACTACAACAGCGCAGAGGAAAACCCCAACGTCACTCCCGCACAGACAGCTGCGGCATTCGCCGCGGCAAGAGCCGTGGAGCTTTCCGGGGCTTCCGTCACGCAGAAAGTGCAGTTCCCCGACGGAACGTACTTCACATGGTCGGGTCAGGTCGCAACCAAGATCAAGCGTATGGAGGCGGACGGGGTAATGGAATTCAGCATTATCTCCATTCCCAACACCGCCCTCGTTTACAGCTCGGACACCAGTTCGTCATAAACAGCTATTTCCCGCCTTTCGTATCCACGGAAGGCGGGTTTTTTCAGAAAAAGGGGATTTTACTATGAATGAGAACAAAGCCGCACTGCCTTATACGGAGCTTTCCGCGGGAGACAGGACTTACCTGCTCCGCCTTACCGCGCTTTCCGCCGCAAGGCTCGAAGAACGTCTCGGTATGTCCGTTTACAAGGCGGCGGAGCGCATGGACGAGGTGACGGTCATCGCCGAGTTCGTCTATGCCCTTATCGAGGGACTCAAGCCAGAATTCAGCCGCCAGGACGCATACGCCGTCATCGACGACTTCATCAGCGCGGGAGGTACGCTTGCCGGACTGAACAAACACATCGCGGAGGCGCTGAAGATCTCCGGTTTTTTCGGGCAGGCTTCGGGAGCGCAGGAGAGCTGATAAAGGCGCTGAGGCGGGAAGCGCTCGTTTACTCGCGGGATATATCCGGAATGTGGCAGCTCACCGCAGCCGAACTCGATGAGATCATCGAAGCCGGAAGAACCACAAAAGCCGGTGAGATACGGGAAAACGAACTGCTCGCATTCAATATCGGCGCACTGGTGCTTGCCGCTTTCAACGCTCCCCGGCGCTTCCCGGAAACACCCGATGCCGCATTCGGAAGAAAGGCTCCTATGCCCCCGGACGGCGGCAAGGAAGATTTCATGAAGATCGCCGTTCAGCTGAACAAACGGCTTTCGGAAAGATCAGGAGAAACTTATGACAGTAGAGGAACTTAATATCAAAATTTCCGCAGATGCCGAAAATTTCCGGCGCGGTCTCGCAGATGCACAGACCGCGGTCACGGAATTCAGGAATAATGCGGTACAGGCTGCCGGGGAAGTGACCAGAGCTTTCGACGGGCTGATAAATGTCGGAGTTGCGTCCGACTTCTCCGGAGATAAGCAGGAAACTGCGGCTGTGCAGACCGCCGCCGCAGAAACAGCAGCGGCTCCGTCTTTTTCCATGCCGTTCTCGGACTGGAGAAGCGGCGGTACTGCGGGCTTCACAAACGGCGGTATTTCCATAAGCCCGCTTATTTCCGGCATTTCGAGCCGTACCGCAAATGTGCTCCGGCTCGAAAACAGCGAGACTGTGATCGGCGCAGTCGGTCAGCAGGACAGCGATGACGGCAGACCCGTCAATATCACCACAACCGTCGAACTTGACGGCGACAAGGTGGGCGAGTCGGTAAACCGCTTCAATCTGCGCCGGAACAAGATCACAAACGGCATTTACGGATAAAGGAGAGAATTACAATGTACTTTATAAAGATAAACGATGCTGTACTTCCCACTCCTTACTATTACTCGGTCACTTCGCGCGACATCGAAAGCTCCGACAGCGGAAGATACGACGAGACCGGCGTTGTCCACAGAAACAGGGTGCGTCACAGCGTAAAGACCTGCGATGTGAAGTGGAGACTTCCCGGAAACTCGCTCAGCCCGCTAAATGCGGCGCTCGGAGATACGCTCCTGGAAGTGAATATGCTCGATCCCGCGACAGGAAGCTATATCGACTGCGAGATGTACGCCGAGAGCATAAGATCGGACTTCTACCAGCATCAGAACAGAAGCGAGCCGTCAAGCTGGTGGGAGATAAGCTGCCGGCTCGTGGAGTATTAAGGAGAGTGGGATATGTATAATGTCGGACAGGATTATATAGACGCGCTCGCCGGAAAGACAAGGACTGACAGGATAGAAGGGACCCTTACCCTCGCAAACGGCAGTTCGATCGCAATCACAGACGAAAACCTTGTGAGGGATTCTCTCTCCCTTTCAAAGGAGCTCTGCGGTGAGCAGTACCGCGTCGGCACATTCAATACCGCCTGCCTTAAACTTTCGTTCTTTATTGACGATGCGCTCGGCATAGATCTCACGGACGCTTCGGTGACAATGAGCTATTTTCTGACTCCCGAAGATGCCGCGGAACAACAGGTGCCGCTCGGTACGTTCTTCGTTGACCCGATACTCTCGATAAGACGGAAGAACATACTCAACATCATCGCTTTTGACGCGGGCGTGAAGTTTGACCGCGAGGTCTCCGACAACTTCCGTACCATAACCGGCACCCCCGCACAGATCATCTCGGCGGCATGCACATACTGCGGGGTGACTACCGCAGTCCTGCCGGCAAGCCTTGACGAGATGCCCAACAGCGATATCATCGTAAGCGCCGCGGATAAGCAAATACAGACGTACAGAGACGCGGTCATGTGGTGCGCGGCACTCGTCTGCGGATATGCGGTCATCGGCAGGGATTCCGCCCTTTATCTGATACCCGCGATATACAGCGTTTCCGGCGGTGTCAGACCTTCCATAATCACAAGCAGGACGGTGACTGCCGCGGAAAGACAGAGCGTCTATGTCACCGATACGAGAGCTTACATCAAATACCTCACCGCTTATGCCGGCGACGATGTGGTCAACTATGTCTCTTCCTTCTCGGCACAGGACGAACAGGCTTCACCCGCTTCTTACGTTCTCGAAAAGAACCCGCTTCTTGCCGATAAGGAAGAAGCTGAATGTGAGACCGCGAACGAGGAGTGGCTCGGTTACATCGACAACTTCATGCAGCGCGGAGTGCAGGCAAGGATCATGGGTGACCCTGCGCTCGATATGGGAGACGCGCTTATGTTCACAGGCGGTGACGTTGACCAGCGCACAGGCATCATCGGCGTGGTCACGTCCTATGAGTGGCGGTACAGGAATTACCACGATATCCGCTGTACCGCAGCGGAATGCTGCGGTTCGATCGCTCCCGGCTCACTGTCCGGCGGTGCGGCTTCGGTAAGACCCCAGTCCGCAAAGCGCATAGATGCAATCAAGACGCCGGAACCGTCTGCCGGAGGAGTGGGAGAAGATCTCGGAAACCGCAACGAAAACTTCAACACATACACAGGTCATCAGTGGGCAAACCGCATAATCGACGAGCAGTTTGACTGCTCGGACTGCTGTCACCTCGAAGGAGAGCTGAACACGCTCCGGAACTGCGACTATACGTCGGTGGGCGGCGCGAACAATGCCGGTACGAACGACAGCTACAGCATCGTTCACGGCAATTACAATACGTTTTCCGGCGGCAGGCATATCATCGCAGGCTCTCACAACAATGTCAGCGGCGACGGCAATACCGTGGCAGGCTATGGCAGCACCATTACCGGAGACAGCAATGTCGTTGCGGGAAGCAATCACACTGTCGGCTCGGTCGGGGCGCTGGTATGCGGCTGCGGCGTTGACGCAACAAGAGCCGCCGCTTCGTATGTGTTCTATGCCGGAAATTACAGCATCTCCGTGGCTATGACGTCCAACGGCTATGTATTCGCGACTGCCTACAACACAAACGGCGCAGACTACGCCGAATACTTTGAATGGGCGGACGGGAACCCGGAGAATGAGGACAGGCGCGGTATGCTCGTATCGCTTATCGGTGACAAGATACGGCCCGCGGACGGTGACGGTATCGACGGTGTTATATCGGTCAGACCGTCGGTTTGCGGCAATGACTGTCAGCTCAACTGGAGAGGCAAGTATAAGACTGATGTTTTCGGAGAGACGGAGCAGGACGCGGACGGCAGGCTGATACTTGCGGAAGAATATGACAAAGACCGCGAGTATATCCCCCGCTCCCGGCGCCCGGAATGGTCGCCTGTCGGGCTTGTGGGAAGGCTCGTCATCACCGACGACGGAAGCTGTACGGCAGGCGGTCATGTCACCGCTAGGAACGGCATCGGTCACAAGGCGGAATGCACTACCCGCGTGAAGGTGCTTAAAAGACTTGACGATACGCACGTTGAAGTGCTTGTCAGATAGGAGGTCAGAATGTATATTACAGACGGGTGCAATATTATCGTACCGAGGGGTGACCGCGCAGATATCCCCTTCGTTTTCACGGACGAGGAAAGCGGTGACCCTTATGTATTCGACGAGGGAACGCAGATAAGGCTCGATGTTTTCCCGGTAAGGGGCGCGGACAGCGTGATATCAGAGACGCTGGAGGCTCCGGGAGCATCTTCCGGCGGTACCCTCATTTTCAGCCTCTCTTCGGAGGAAACGGATATCCCGCTCGGCGAGTATCTCTATACCCTTACCGCCGAAAACGGGACTGCGGTGGATACGCTTGCCGGATCCCCGCAGTCCGCGCGTTTCGAAATAAGATAGGAGGCGCGTTATGGACAGGATCAATGTGAAGATAGGCGCTTCTCCGGCTGTCGGCGTAAAGACCGGCATAATGCCGGAATATACCGGGGAATGCACGGTCGTGCCGAAGATCGGACATCAGACCGTGCTGAATACCGCAAAGCATTACCTGAGCGGAAATATCACGGTGCGCGAGATACCGGTGACGGTGCAGGAGAATGAGGCGGGCGGTCTTACCCTTACGGTGGGAGGTGCGGACGGTGAGTGAGCTTTTTGTCAACAAGGTAGTCATCGGAAGCGCGGTAATGGCAGACCTTACCGGAGATACGGTAACGCCGGAGACTCTGCTTGAGGGCGTGACTGCCCACGACTGTTCCGGCGCGCCGATAACCGGTGAGGCAAAACAGAAGGAGTCGGTTTTCTGCAGCGGCTTATGCTATGTGATAATGCCGGCTCTCAAAGATGCAAAAGCAGGAGGTACAGGAGCATAATGGCACATACACTCAATGAACAGGTAGTTGTGATACCGTCGGGCGCGGCAGCTGACAATATCGAGCGGTATCTCAGCACGATCGTAAGTCTCACGGGCTGGACAAGGGACGGATATACCGTTTACAGCGATCCCGGCAAGACTATGGGCATAAAATTCGATTATACCGGATCCAACACCTGCTACACCGAGGTTTTCTGCAGCAATAATGTGAGAATGAACTATATTTCGTCATTCGGCATTGCTGCCGGAACCACGATAAGAGTACACAAGAGCACGGACGAGACTTTAACTTATCTCGATATCGGCACAAACAGCCAGTATGAGCTGCGAATGATATCTACGAGGAACGAGAACGGTGACTCGCTGCTGATAGATGCCGACACAGGTACGGTGATCAAGGTGGGAACCACCACAAGAACAGGCTATGTGGATATCTACATGCCGAGATATACCACGGGAAAGGAGTACTGCATAACGAAGTTCCCCGATCCCGTGAACGGAAAGCTTATACCGAGCCTTTATGCTGCCTTCGGTACGGCGGCGCCTTCTTACAACAATCAGCTGGTGAGCTTCGACGGGGAAATATTCCGCCTTGCTTTTATGTCAACCGATATGCACGGTCCTGTGCTCGCTTTCCCGGTCTCCGATGAGACGGAGGACGAGTGATGGACGAGAACGATGTAAAGCTGCGGGAACGGGTGACGGCAGTGGAGAACGGGCTTCTTAATCTCGGCGGACGGGTGGACAGGATAGACGATATCGTTTCGTCTATCCGTGAAGTCGTTGTGGAGCTGAAGCAGATGCGCTCCGATGTGAACCGCATCGACAGAAAAGTCACCGATATCGAGAACCGCCCCGCAAAGCGCTGGGAATCCGTTGTTGCAGCCGTTGTCGGCGCTGCCGCGGGCGGGCTCGGCACGGCTTTTATTACACGGATCATAGGAGGCTGAAACAATACAGCTTTACAATGCACAATTCACAATGCACAATGCACAATTGTGGAGCGCGCTCTGCGAGCATATCTGGATCGTGACGAAATTACAGGGTTTTGTCTGCGGATAGATGCTGATTTAGTATTAATTTATGTTCCCGCACGGTTTTTATCGTGCGGGAGTTTTTTTATTTCCGAACTTTCGGCTTGATTTTACAGCGGATATATGTTATAATATCGCTGACGGCGGTTTTCCGCCAAATCTTTGTATGCTGAAAGGACAAACTATGAATATTCTTGTTGTGGGCGGCGGCGGACGCGAACATGCCGTTATCAAAGCCCTTTCCCGTTCGGAAAAGGTAAGTAAGATATACTGCGCTCCCGGAAACGGCGGTATCTCCCGGCTCGCGGAATGCTTTCCCGTAAAGGCTACCGATATCGACGGAATGGTGGAGCTTGCCGAAAAGCTTAAACCCGATTACGTTTTCGTTACCCCCGATGACCCGCTCGTTATGGGTATGGTGGACAGGCTCAATGAAAAGGGATTCAGGACTTTCGGCCCCCGTGCGGACGCGGCTGTGCTCGAAGGAAGCAAGGTCTTTTCCAAGGGGCTTATGAAGAAGTACGGCATTCCTACCGCCGCTTACGAGACATTCACAGATGCGGAAAAGGCGATAGCTTACATAAAAGAGCAGGGCAGATACCCCGCTGTCATCAAGTGCGACGGACTTGCGCTCGGCAAGGGCGTTATCATCGCTCAGAATGAGCAGGAAGCCGTTGACGCGGTTAATTCCATGCTCATCGGCGGTAAGTTCGGCAAGAGCGGCAGCGAGATCGTTATAGAAGAATTTATGACAGGCCCCGAAGTCACTGTTCTTGCATTCACCGACGGAAAAACCGTAAAGCCTATGGTTTCTTCTATGGATCACAAGCGTGCCTACGACGGCGATAAGGGACTTAACACAGGCGGTATGGGTACTATCGCGCCTAACCCGCTCTATACAAAGAAGTACGCCGACGAGTGCATGGAGAAGATCTTCCTGCCCACGATAAAGGCTATGCAGGCAGAGGGAAGACCTTTCAAGGGCTGCCTTTATTTCGGGCTTATGCTCACTCCCGACGGCGCAAAAGTCGTTGAGTACAACTGCCGTTTCGGTGACCCGGAGGCGCAGGTGGTTCTCCCGCTCCTTAAGACCGATCTCGCCGATATCATCGAAGCTGTTTATGAGGAGCGCCTTGACAGCCTTGATATCGAATGGGCAGACGAAAGCTGTGCGTGCGTGGTCATGGCAAGCGGCGGCTATCCCGAGAAGTATCCTACCGGACTGCCGATCAGCGGTTTTGATGCAGACGGTCAGCTCCCCGACGGCAAGGCTTATGTTTATCACGCCGGTACAAAGCTTGACGGCGGCACGTTCCTCACCGCAGGCGGCAGAGTGCTCGGCGTGACAGCGACTGCACCTACTCTTAAAGCCGCTCTCGACAAGGCTTACTCTGCAGTCGGCGAGATAAGCTTCGAGAATGCGCATTTCCGTAAGGATATCGGGCAGCGTGCACTTGCCGGAGAAGATCGCTGACGCTCGAGAAAGGTCGCGCACGGCGCTCGAGAAGGGTCGCTTGCGCTCGAGAAGGGTCGCTTGCGCTCGAGAAGGGTCGCGCACGGCGCTCGAGACTTGGGGAAAACCTTTCTGAAGAAAGGTTATTCCCCAAACCCCTTTCCTATGGCAGGACGCCATAATTGTTTTCCCAGAGTGCTGCACGATGCAGCACCCTAAGAAAACAAAAAAGACTTTTAATCGCTCCGCAGTTAAGGGAGATGGCTTTCAGAACAGAATAAAGACTGCTGAAATTTGTCGGTTTCGGCAGTCTTTTTTGATTTAGTATCTATCCGTAAACAAAATCAAGTAATTTCGTCACGATTCAGATATGC
>JAFVBZ010000125.1 GCA_017479645.1 Ruminiclostridium sp.
AAGTACAGCATCACCGTTTCCGCTATGGGCGAAGGCGATGCTACAACACAGATGCTCACAGACGTTGAGGCAGGTGCAGATGTATTCGGATTTGCACAGGACCAGCTTGCCCGTCTTGTAGCGGCAGGCGCTCTCTCCAAGCCCGGCGGAACATTCCTCTCTCACGTTACCGAGAACAACGACGCAGGCTCCGTTGGCGCAGTTACACTGAACGGCGACATCTACGCTTATCCGGAGACTTCCGACAACGGCTACTTCCTCTACTACGACAAGTCCGTCGTTACAGACCCCTCCACACTTGAGGGCATTATCGAACAGTGCGGCGCTGCAGGCAAGAACTTCTACATGGATATCCAGTCCGGCTGGTATGATGTTGCATTCTTCTTCGGAACCGGCGCACAGTGCTACTACGACTATGATACCGAAGGACTCGTAACCGGCTGCACATGTGATTACAGCAGCGATAAGGGCCTTGCGGCAATGAAGGCTATGGTTGAAATGGCGAAGAGCAAGGGCAAGGGATATGAGCAGACACCCGACGGTGCTGCGGCACTCTTCAATCCCGACGGCGGTACAGCAGGCGCTCTTGTTTCCGGAACATGGGACTATGCAACAGTCAAGGATTTCCTCGGCGACAACTTCGGTGCAGCCAAGATGCCTACATTCACAGTTGACGGTCAGACATACCAGATGAGCGGCTTCGGCGGATTCAAGCTCGTAGGCGTTAAGCCCCAGACAGACTCCGACAAGCTCACATTCTGCCACCTCGTTGCAGACTACATCACATCTGAAGAGATGCAGCTTGCAAGATTTGAGGAAAAGGGCTGGGGTCCCTCCAACCTTAACGCTCAGAAGTCCGATGAAGTTCAGGCTAACGAAGCTCTTGCAGCTCTCGCAGAGCAGCTTGCATTCTGCCCCGGTCAGGGTCAGTACCCCGGCGCTTACTGGGATCTCACAACCGCTTTCGGTACAGATATCAACAGCGGCAAGTATGCCGATGCTGACGATGCAACTCTGACAGCGGCACTCAAGGAACTCGAAGACGCTATAAAGGCAGCAAAGTAAGATCTATCCGGTAGGGCAGAGGGGCGCGTTCAAGCGCCCCGGTGTCCGCCGTTTTCGGAACGGATAGCTGCAGGAAAATACTCCGCGGCCGGACCTCCAAAGCGGTCGCGGGGAATGCGGCGATACGCTGCGAAAACGGCAGACTTGCTGTGACTACCGATGAAAGGACGGCTTGACATGAGCAGATTATCGGAACTTGAATACCTCGGATTGCCGCCGATGAAGCGGCACCTGTATGATATCGGACAGTTCTTTGTGAGGCTGCCCGGAAATATACTGAACTTCCTTAAGAAGATCCCGCTGGGTATATGGAAGTGCATCTGCGCTGTAGGGAAATTCTTTGCGGAGATCGGTCATATTTTTGCGGACGGCGACTGGAAGACAAAGCTTTCCTTTATCATAATGGGCTTCGGTCAGTTCTTCCGTCATCAGATAGGACGAGGAATACTATTCCTGCTTATGGAAGGATTGTTCGTGTGGTTCATGGCTGCAATGGGCGGCGGGTATCTTTACGGACTTAAGGATCTCGGCACCCAGGCTACGATAAAGACGCTGAACGCCTACGGACTTGAAGTTGTGGAGTACAAGGACAACAGCCTGAAGATACTGCTGTACGGCGTGCTTACAATATTCATAATCGTCGGCTTCATTATAACATGGGTCATAAACATACGGCAGAACTATACTGCGCAGAAGCTTATCGAGAAGGGTATCCGCCCGAAATCCTTCAAGAACGATATCAAGTCTCTCGCTGACGAGCAGTACTACAAGACACTTCTTGCGGTTCCGCTGCTTGGAATAACGGTATTCACGATACTGCCGATATTCTTTATGATACTGATAGCGTTCACGAATTACGACTACTCGCATCTCCCGCCCGACAAGCTGTTCGGCTGGGTCGGCTGGGACAACTTTCAGACGATACTTGCGACGGACGCTTCCGGAAGCGACAAGTTCGCATACACATTCCGCGAAATACTTATATGGACGCTTATCTGGGCTCTTGTTGCAACATTCTCCAACTACTTCCTCGGAATGTTCGTTGCGATCTGCATTAACCGCAAGGGCATAAGGTTCAAGAAGGTATTCAGAACTGTGCTCGTTATGACGATCGCTGTACCGCAGTTCGTATCTCTTCTGCTGGTATCGAAGATGTTCGCGGACGAGGGAATCGTAAACAATATTCTGATGCAGTTGGGCTGGATAGCCGATAAGATACCGTTCTGGACGACGCAGGACATGGCGCGCATAATGGTGCTTGTTGTGAACCTGTGGGTAGGCATACCGTATCTTATGCTGATAGCTACCGGCGTACTTATGAACATACCCGCCGATCTCTACGAGAGCGCGAAGATAGACGGAGCTTCCGGCATAAAGCAGTTCACGAAGATCACGCTTCCGTATATGCTCTTCGTCACCGGACCGTATCTGCTCACGAGCTTCACGGCGAATATAAACAACTTCAACGTAATCTATCTGCTGACCGCGGGTGCGCCGAAGACAATGGAATACCAGGGCGGTGCGGGAGGCACAGATCTTCTGATAACATGGCTGTACACGCTGACTATCACGAACAACGACTACAAGATAGCCGCGGTCATAGGTATTCTCGTATTTATTGTCGTAGCGGTCATCTCGCTTATCGTCTATAATGTATCTCCCGCTATGAAGAATGAGGAGGATTTCCAGTGAGTAAGAAATACACGAGCAAATCCGGCAAGGAGCGCACAGTCCGCGCGATAATATACATTTTCCTTACTCTGCTGTGCGTTATCTGGCTGATACCGTTCATATATCTGATATTCCAGGCGTTCCGCGGTGAATCCACTTCAATGGTAACATACATAATCCCGAAGGAGTGGTCATTCAAGAACTTTGTATTCCTTACGGAAAAGACGAATTTCTGGAGCTGGTATCTGAACACGTTCATAATCGCGCTTTTCAACGCGGTGCTTCAGACAGTTATCGTTCTCTGCGTGGCGTATGCGCTTTCGAGAATGAGGTTCAAGGGGCGCAAGCTTCTGATGAATCTCATGCTGGTGCTGGGAATGTTCCCGGGCTTCCTTTCGATGATCGCAACTTACTTTATATTGAAGCTGTTCGGTCTTACGAGCGAGAACTCGGTGCCGGGACTTATACTTGTCTATGCCGCAAGTTCCGGAATGGGCTACTATATCGCGAAGGGATTCTTCGACACGATCCCGAAGTCGCTTGACGAGGCGGCGCGTATAGACGGTGCTTCCCGTGCAAGAGTATTCTTCCGTATAATAATGCCTATGGCAAAGCCGATAATCATCTACACGATAATGATGGCATTCATAGCTCCGTGGGGAGACTTCATGTATGCTTCGCTTATAACATTCGGACACGAAGAAGCGTACAACGTTGCCGTCGGCTTGTACAAGTGGCTCGACAAGGAGCATATCAGCAACTACTTCACGGTATTCTGCGCAGGCGGTCTGCTGGTATCTCTCCCGATAACGGCGCTGTTCATGTCGCTTCAGAAATACTATGTCGAAGGTGTCACCGGCGGTGCTGTCAAAGGTTAAGACAATTCATTCTCAGTTTAGAAGGAGAAGCATATTATGGCAGAGGTTAAACTCAGAAACGTTAAGAAACAGTATGATAACGGCTTCGTAGCCGTGCATGACTTCAACCTTGAGATAAAGGACAAGGAATTCATCGTGCTTGTCGGACCTTCCGGCTGCGGTAAGTCCACCACTCTGCGAATGATCGCGGGACTTGAGGATATAAGCGGCGGCGAGATCTCTATCGGAGAGAACGTGGTAAACGATATGGAGCCGAAGGACAGGGATATCGCCATGGTATTCCAGAACTACGCGCTTTATCCCCACATGAGCGTTTATGAGAATATCGCATTCGGTCTGAGACTTCGCAGGCTCCCCAATGACGAGATACATCAGAAGGTCTGCGAGGCAGCGGAGATACTCGGTATCACCGAGCTTCTCGGACGCAAGCCGAAACAGCTCTCCGGCGGTCAGAGACAGCGTGTTGCTATCGGACGCGCGATAGTCCGTGTGCCGAAGGTATTCCTCATGGACGAACCGCTCTCTAACCTCGACGCGAAACTGCGCAATCAGATGCGCGCAGAGATCATAATGCTCCGCGAGAAGATACAGACCACATTCGTGTACGTCACCCACGATCAGACTGAAGCCATGACCCTCGGTGACCGCATAGTCATAATGAAGGACGGCTATGTGATGCAGGTAGGTACTCCGCAGGAACTTTTCAACCACCCGGCAAACCTTTTCGTAGCCGGATTTATCGGAACTCCGCAGATGAACTTCTTTGATGCGAAGCTCATAAAGGACGGCGGAAAGTATCATGCCGCAGTCGAGAGTGCGAAGATCGAGCTTCCGCAGTATATCTGCGACGCACTTGCAAAGAGAAGCAGCGTTCCGGAAAATGTAACTCTCGGCGTTCGTCCGGAGAACCTTATTCTCTGCGCAGACGGCGCTCCCAACTCTATCGCGGCGGAAATAAAGGTCACCGAGATGATGGGAAGCGAGATACATATCCACGCTGAATGTGCGGACGGAAAGCCTGTGATACTGCGCGTACAGATAGCGGATATGAGCGATGAGGAGCAGATCGCGCTCATAAGAAAGAAGAGTTTCTCGTTCACTCTCCGTGAGCGTACCGTAAACATATTCGATCCCGAGGACGGAAGAAATCTTGCGGTGGAAGGCGCGGTGGCAGTACCGAAGAAGGCGGAAGTTCCCGCGGAGCCGATCCCCGGAGGCAAGTCAAAGAAAAAGGACAGGAAAGCTAAAAAGTAACCGAAGGATAAAATGGATATAATCACTTCTAACGGCAGAAAAGCGCAGCTTGACGATGTCGCGAAGGCTTTGGGGATATCGAAGACAACGGTGTCCCGCGCAATATCCGGCAAGGGGCGTGTAAGCGCGGCAACACGAAAGCGGGTGCTTGACTGCATCAAGGAAATGAATTATTCGCCGAATATGATCGCCAAGAGCTTTTCGGAGAATAAAACATACAACATAGGTGTGGTCATACCTATGGATAACATCGAGACAGAAGCGCCGTTCTTCCAGACCTGTCTTATGAGCATATCAAAGTGCTGTGCGCTGCGCAGCTACGATACGCTTGTGATAGGCACGGAGAAGAATGACCTGTCCCAGCTGCGGAGAGTTCTCGAAAGCGGGAAGACCGACGGTATCATAATCACCCGCCCGCTCCAGGACGGAAGTATGGAGCAGCTCATCTCGGAGTATAATATGCCCTGTGTTGCGGTAGGGCAGAGCACTTCCCCCGATGCGGTGCTTGTTGACAGCGCGCATAAGGAGGGCTGCGGCGAGCTGACGTCCTATCTGCTTATGAACAACTCTGCACAGAACATCGGGCTTATCCTCGGTGATATGGGGCAGACCGTCAACCGCAGCAGGTATGAGGGATATGTGAAGGCGCTTGAGAATACGGGAAATGCAGTACCGGAAAAGACCGTGTATCTCGGCGTGAACGGTGAGATGCAGCTCCGGCGCGTTATCGAGGAGCTTACCCAGAACGGCTGTACCTGCATTATCTGCGGCGACGATATGATCTGCATGCACGCGGTCAATATGCTGAACTCGATGGGTAAGGCGATACCGCGGGATATGCGTATCGCGTCGTTCTACAACAGTATGTACCTCGATATGAATTCACCGCCGATAACAGCCCTGCGTTTCCGCGCGGAAGATCTCGGCGCGGCTTCCGTTTCTATGCTGCTGGATATGCTCGAAGGCAGGAATACGGAAAGAGAGACTGTGCTCGGATTTGAGATGCTGATAAGAAGATCGACAATGTAAACGGCTGCCGATGACGGAATTGACCGTGCGGCAGCCGTTATTGTGTGCTGATACTGGATCGGCATCTGTCTGTAGACAAAATCAAGTAATTTCGTCACGATTCAGATATGCGCGCAGAGCGCGCTCCACAATTGTGCATTGTGCATTGTGAATTGTGAATTGTGAATTGTGAATTGTGCATTTCTCTGTATAAGGAAAGAAAAAAATGAAAAGAAGACTGTTCTGTGACAACTGGGAATTTGCGCTATGCGGCATAGAAACACCGTATGACGGGGCAAAGGACTGGCAGCCCGTCGATCTTCCGCACGACTGGCTCATATACGATACCAAAGACCTTTATAGGACGTCCACCGGCTGGTACAGGAGAACTTATTTGCATAAGGACGACGGACTGCGCACCGTTCTGCGGTTTGAGGGCGTGTATATGGACAGCCGGGTGTATGTCAACGGCGTTCAGGCGTTCGAGTGGAAGAACGGCTACACCACCTTTGACGCGGATATCACTGACTTTCTGCGCGAGGGCGAAAACCTTATCGCAGTCCGCATAGATCACCGCGCTCCCAATTCCCGCTGGTATTCCGGCGCCGGTATTTACCGCAATGTGTGGCTCTGCCGTTATCCGGATATCCACATTCTGCCGGACGGAGTGTACATTTCCGCCGACAGGAACGTGACAGTGACTGTCGAAACGGAGCGCCCCGCAGATGTTACAGTGGAGGGGCTTACTGTACGCACTGCCGTTCTTGAAGGCGGGAAAGTGCTTGCGGAGACCGAAAGCCCGCTCACCGCAGCCGACAGCAGCCTTCTTGCGCCGCTTGCACGGGAAGGCTGTAAATATGCGGTCAACACGCAGACGCTGACCGTTGACGGTGCGCTGAGGTGGGACATAGACTGCCCGAAGCTGTATGAATGCCTTACCGAGCTTAAAAGGGACGGCGGGGTGATAGATTCGCAGACCACTCAATTCGGCTTCCGCGATATCCTTTTTACCGAGAACAGCGGTTTCTTCCTTAACGGACGGCATGTGAAGCTTCACGGAGTCTGCGAGCATCACGATCTCGGCGCTCTCGGCGCGGCAATGAACAAAAACGCTCTGCGCAGAAAGCTTAAAAAGCTGCGCACAATGGGAGTGAACGCGATACGCACTTCCCACAATCCCGCTGCCGTCGAGCTGTTCGAGCTTGCGGACGAAATGGGATTTCTTGTGCTGTCGGAGTTCACCGATGTGTGGGAGATACCGAAGACGGAGTACGATTATGTGCGGTTTGCGAAAGAATGGCGGGAACGGGATATAGCGTCATGGGTGCGCCGTGACCGTTCTCACCCCTGCGTTTTCGCATGGAGCATCGGAAACGAGATACCCGATACCGGCGCTGATGAACACGGTCAGGAGCTTACTTCGCTGATGAAGAGGCTTGTGCGGCTCCACGATCCGCGCTGCAACGGGTATGTGACGATCGGCTCAAATCAGATGCGCACCGAAAACGGGCAGAAATGCGCGGATATACTGAAGATCGCAGGCTACAACTATGCCGAGGAGCTTTACGAAAAAGACCACGAAAAATACTCTGACCGCTGCATTTACGGCAGCGAGACTTCCTCGGTAGTCACAAGCCGCGGGATATACCATTTCCCGCTTGAGGAAGCGAATCTCGGCGATGATGACGGTCAGTGCTCCGCGCTCGGAAACGGTTCTCCGATATGGGCGGCGAAGAACTGGGAAGCCTGCATAATCCCGGACCGCGACGCTGATTACTGCGCCGGTCAGTTTATCTGGACGGGCTTTGACTACATCGGCGAACCCACCCCCTACGACAGCAAGAACAGCTATTTCGGGCAGTTCGACACTGCCGGATTTGAGAAGGACGGCGCGTATGTGTTCCGGGGTGCGTGGACGGACGGCCGCACAGAGCCTTTCGTGCATATCTTCCCGTACTGGGATTTCAGCGAGGGCGAGATGATAGATGTGCGCGTTGCTTCCAATCTCCCGAAAATCGAGCTGTACCTTAACGAAAAGCTTATAAAGTCGCAGGAATTTGACCGCGCTCACGGCAAAGAGCTGCTTATGGACGTAAAACTGCCTTATGAGAAGGGGTGGCTTCTTGCGAGAGGCTACAATGAGAGCGGCACCGAACGCGCCCGTGACTACCGGCACAGTTTCAGTGACACTCACCATATAATAGGTATTCCGGACAAGGAGGAGCTGAAAGCCGACGGACGAGATCTGATATTTGTGGAGATCTCCGCGTATGACGAGGACAACGAGTTTGTGGCGAACGCCTCCGACCGCGTGAATGTGGAAGTGACCGGCGCGGGCAGGCTCATCGGTCTCGATAACGGCGATTCCGCCGATTTTGAGCAGTACAAGGGCATATCCCGCAGGCTTTTCTCCGGAAAGCTTCTTGCGATAATCGCGGCAAAGGATATTCCCGGCGAAGTCAGAGTAAGGATTACTTCTCCGTCGGCAGAGGGCGATGAGATATTCCTTACGGCAGTCCCCGCCGAGGTTCCGGAGGGCGTTTCCTGCATGCAGGAAAACAGACCGTACCCCACAGACTGCCCGGATACAGCGCAGGACATTCCCGTGCGTAAGATCGAGCTTATAAGCGAGAGCAGGACGTTCACACCGGAGCGCCGCACAATGCGGTTCGATCTGAGACTGCACCCGGAGAATGCAGTGTACAGGGATATTACATACCGCCTTACAAACGCGAACGGAATAGACACAAAGCTTGCAAGAATAACAGCCTCCGACGAAACGGGCGTGACGGTTGAGTGTATAAGCGACGGCAGGTTCTGTTTGCGTGCGCTGTGCAGAAATGGCAGTGATAAAGTCCGGCTGATGTCGATAACCGATCTGCGCGGCGAAGGTCTCGGAAGCGCATTCCATGACCCGTACACGCTTATCGAGGGCGGACTCTGCACCTTGTCCGGCGGTGATGTGAAGAACGGTATTGAGCACGGCATCAGGACAGGCAGCGAGGGCGGCTGGTTCGGCATAGAGAACATCGACTTCGGGGAGACCGGAACGGATATCGTTACCCTGCCCGTATTCACCGAAACAAGCGGGCCGATGACGATAAAGCTGTATGACGGAACGCCGGAGGACGGCGAGCTTATCGGAGATCTCACATACTGCAAAGAATCGCGCTGGCTTGAATACCAGTCCGAAACATATACGCTCACGAAGAAGCTTTCGGGAATACATACGGTAAGCGTTGAAGCCGCGGGAAAAGCGGATTTCGGCGGACTGCTCTTTGTGAGAAAGGCGAAGGAGACATCGGAGATATCCGCGTCCGAACGTACAAACATCTACGGCGACAAGTACACGGTAAGCGAAGATGCGATAACCGGCATCGGCAACAATGTCATCATCTCTTTCGGCGGGTTTGATTTTACCGGAGCATCGCCTTCCGGGCTTGTCATTACCGGCAGAACAAAGCTTGCCGTGAACAGCATTGAGGTGATGTTCGAGGGCGATACCGAGAAGCGTGTGCAGTACAGCTTTGAGGGCTGTGAAGAATATATGCCAAGGACTGTACCGCTTACGGGAATAAGCGGCAAGGTCAGAGTCTCGTTTGTATTCCTGCCCGGCTGTGACTTTGATCTCAAGTCATTCCGTTTTATCTGAACGACATATATAGACAAATTCACAATTCACAATTCACAATGCACAATTGTGGAGCGCGCTGTGCGCGCATATCTGAATCGTGACGAAATTACTTGATTTTGTCTGCGGACAGATACTGATGCAGTATAAAAGATGATCTCCCTCGTTCCGGATCATTCCGGGACGGGGGAGAATGTTTATGAAGCCGTTCTGTATGTTATACTTCTTCTGAGAAAACGCCTAAATCCTACCAGAATACTATGCTATATTCCTAAAAATTACTGCCGGGGTGGATTGGGTTTGTGAAAATATACAAAATAAAATAAACCCTATTGACATTTCCGATAAAATGATGTAATATATGAGCATACGAAGAAAACATACTAAACGGATATGAATAGTAGGTAAGAAAGCGGGGATAATTTTGGATACACAGGTATTGCAGGAATATCTCCCGCTGTTCGGTGAAGCGGCACTGCTCACGGTAGGTCTCGGAGCCGCCGGAATCGCAGTCTCGATCGTGATCGGACTTGTGTGTTCGCTTGTTCAGTACTACAAGGTGCCGGTTGCACGCCGGCTCGTGCAGATCTACATAGAGCTGAGCCGCAACACTCCGCTTCTGATACAGCTTTTCTTCATATACTACGGACTGCCGAAGCTCGGAATAAAGACAGATCCTACGGCATGCGGAATAGCGGGACTTGCATTCCTCGGCGGAAGCTATATGGCGGAGACATTCCGCAGCGGACTTGAAGCCGTGGACAGGGTACATTCCGAAAGCGCGTTCTCACTGGGACTGAACAGATTCCAGACATTCGCGTATGTCATTCTCCCGCAGGCTGTTTCCACAAGCATACCGCCCTTTGTCGCAAACGTAATATTCCTGCTGAAAGAGACGAGCGTGTTCTCGGCAGTGAGCCTTATGGATCTGATGTTCACGGCGAAAGATCTGATCGGTCTGTACTACAACACCACAGAGAGCCTGTTCCTGCTGGTGGTATTCTATCTGATAATACTGCTTCCCGTTTCGCTTCTCGGAACGCTGCTTGAAAAGAAAGTAGGTGTGCCGGATGTGGGGGATTGAGGTTATATTCAAGGGCAGAAACCTTATACGGCTGCTGGAAGGGCTTGGCGCGGCGCTTGAGATAAGCCTGATATCGGTGCTTATAAGCATACCGATAGGGATTATCCTCGGAGTGCTTATGGCAGGAAAAAATCCGGTGATAAAGGCGGTACTCCGCATATATCTCGATTTTATCCGTATAATGCCGCAGCTCGTACTGCTGTTCCTTGTGTTCTTCGGAACAACAAAGGTCTGGGGCTGGGATCTTTCGGGTGAAGTCTCATCTGTAATAGTGTTCTCAATGTGGGGCGCGGCTGAGATGAGCGATCTTGTCCGCGGTGCGCTGAAAGCGATACCGAAGCACCAGTACGAAAGTGCGCAGTCGCTGGGATTCACACCCCTCCAGACAAAGGCGTACATCATCATACCCCAGTGTGTAAGGCGGCTCATACCGCTTTCGATAAACCTTATCACGAGAATGATAAAAACAACGTCCCTTGTACTTATGATAGGCGTTGTGGAGGTACTGAAGGTGGCGCAGCAGATAATTGAAGCCAACCGCATGACCTCGCCGAACGCGGCGTTCGGAGTTTACCTTTTCGTATTTGTGCTGTATTTCGCAGCCTGCTTTATACTAAGCCTTATTGCAAGGCAGCTTGAAAGGAAATGGAGTTGATTGGAATGTCAGACCTGCTTGAAATAAAGCATCTCACAAAGCGTTTCGGCGAAAACTCTGTCCTTGAAGATATAAACATCACCGTAAGGAAAGGCGAAGTCGTGGTTATACTCGGTCCGTCCGGATGCGGAAAAAGCACGCTTCTCCGATGTATCAACGCCCTTGAAGATACGCAGGGCGGCGAGATGCTGATAGACGGTGAGCCGATTGTCAAGGGCGGAAAGAATATGCGGAAAGTCGGAATGGTTTTCCAGAGCTATGACCTGTTCCCGCATCTGAATGTGCTTGCAAATATAACGCTGGCGCCGGTAAAGGTGATGAAGCGGGACAAGGAGCAGGTGCAGGAGGAAGCAAGAGAACTGCTGAAACGGGTGGGACTTTCCGACAAGGAGAAAAGCTTACCCCGTGAGCTGTCGGGCGGTCAGAAACAGCGCGTCGCAATTGTCCGGGCGCTTATAATGCAGCCGGAACTGCTGCTTTTCGACGAGGTGACCGCGGCACTTGACCCGGAAATGGTGCGGGAGGTGCTGGAGGTAGTGCTCGATCTTGCAAAGCAGGGGAAAACCATGATGATAGTGACACACGAAATGCAGTTCGCAAGAGCGATAGCCGATCGTATCATAATGATAGACGGCGGCAGGATAGTCGAGGAGAATACGCCGGAGCGCTTCTTCACGGATCCGGAAACTGACCGCGCGCGGCAGTTCCTCAATACATTCACTTATGAAAATGTTCATAAGAAAGAACAATAAAATAAAAAAAACAGACAGAACGAAAGGAAGTAATCTTATGAAAACGAAATTAAAGACCATATCGACAGGCTTGCTGCTCACCCTCGGACTTGCGGGCATTGCAGGCTGCACAACATCCTCCGCAAGCAGCGATACTGCAGCGGCTTCCGGCGCTGCAGATGAAACGAATGTCGTTTACCGTACGCTTGACGAGATAAAGGCTGCCGGTACAGTAAATATCGGCGTGTTCTCCGACAAGAACCCATTCGGCTATGTTGACGAGAACGGCGAATACCAGGGTTACGATGTGTATTTCGCAGAACGCATAGGCAAGGATCTCGGCGTTGATATCAACTACGTTTCCACAGAAGCGGCGAGCCGTGTTGAGTATCTTGAGACCGGCAAGGTGGATATAGTCCTCGCAAACTTCACCGTTACAGAGGAAAGAGCGCAGAAGGTGGATTTCGCACTCCCGTACATGAACGTCGCACTCGGAGTCGTATCTCCCGACAGCCGTGTTATCACAAGCCTTGACGAGCTTGGCGCAGATGACCAGGTAATAGTTATCTCCGGTACTACCGCGGAAACTTACCTTGCGGCTAACAATCCCGAGATAAAGCTCCAGAAATATGACA
>JAFVBZ010000126.1 GCA_017479645.1 Ruminiclostridium sp.
CAGTTTAGGGTGTCCAGCCCCCTTTTTCAAAGGGGGCTGGCGGGGTCCGGGGCAGCGCCCCGTCTCCAAAATCTCTTAAATTCTCTTAAAATCTCTTCTAAAAAAGGCGCAAATGGATCCAAGGCGGAGCCTTGGTCTGGTCTGGGACGAAGTCGCCAGCGGGGCTTGGGGCGGCGCCCCATCAGCCGAAGGCAGAAGATATAGAAGAGACTTACAAAAAGGTTCAGCGTTTCTCTTGATCTCTCTCCCCGTCCTCTTTTTAGTTTTCTGCGATATTGACATTTAGGCGTATTTGATATATAATAAAGATTGGTAATCTTACAAATCGGAGCATGAAAAATGATAGAAACCATTGTTATAGACAGCATCGACGGGATAATGAAGCTCATCTCGGAGCAGAAGTACAATCCCGACATCAACCGCGTCCGCAGTCCCTACTTCTACCGCGGAATGCCCGACTCGTCATATAAGCTCACCACAAGCCTCCGGCTCAACTGCAAGCACCTGCACAAAGAGCTTGAACCGGCAGTCCTCCGGAACTTCAACAAGTATGCTTGTATCGCGGACCCGACGCTCAGCGAGTCGATCTGGAAGCAGATGATGATCGGTCAGCATCACGGACTTCCCACAAGACTTCTGGACTGGACATACTCACCGCTGATAGCGCTCCATTTCGCCCACTCCGAGCGCAACTTCGACAAGCTCGACAAGCGCGACTGCGTGGTATGGCGGTTCGATATGCAGAGCGCAAACAAGAACCTGCCGAGAAGATACCGGGACGCCCTCAAAAGACAGCATTCCTTCGTGTTCAGCGTAGATACACTCACCTCGATCGTTGACAGCATCGAGCAGTACGACATTGATATGGGCGCAGAGGCATTCGTAAACATCGAGCCCCCTTCCGTGGATCAGAGAATAATCAACCAGTACTCCTTCTTCTCGATCATTCCGGCGGGAATAGAGGACATCGAGGATTTCCTCGAAAAGCATACAGACCACACTGTCCGGTACATAATCAAGAAAGAAATACGCTGGGCAGTCCGTGATATGCTCGATCAGTTCAATATAAGCGAGAGAATACTCTACCCCGGACTTGACGGGCTCTCGACTTCTCTTGCAAGACACTATTTCGTGCGAAACAATCAGAACGGAGACAAGGACTATGAAGATAAGACTTGAAAACCTGACGAAAAAATTCCAGAACCGCGGAAAAAAGGGCGGAGCCGACGTAGTTGCAGTCGATAACTTCAACTTCGAGATACCCGACGGAAAGCTGATAGGACTGCTCGGACCCTCCGGCTGCGGAAAAAGTACGGCGCTTAACCTTATCTCCGGACTTGAGACCCCTACGTCTGGCAGGATCTTCTTCGATGACGAAGACGTGACCGATGTAGCCGTAGAAAACAGGGGAGTTGGGCTCGTATTCCAGAACTACGCCCTTTACCCGCATCTCACAGTGCTGAAGAATATAATGTTTCCGCTGGAGAACCTCAAAGGCGCCAAGAAGCTTCCGAGGGAGAGAATGATAGATAAGGCTTATGAAGCTGCAAGACTCGTGCAGATCGAGGAGCTTATGGACAGAAAGCCGAGCGAGCTGTCCGGCGGTCAGCAGCAGCGCGTAGCTATTGCAAGAGCCCTCGTGAAGCGTCCGAGAGTGCTTCTTCTCGACGAACCGCTCTCAAACCTTGACGCGAGACTGAGGCTCCAGACGAGAGAGGAGATCCGCCGTATCCAGCGCGAGACCGGCATCACCACGATATTCGTAACTCATGACCAGGAAGAGGCTATGAGCATTTCCGATCTCATCGTTGTTATGAAGAGCGGAAAGATACAGCAGATAGACAAGCCGCAGAATGTTTACGATGACCCGAAGAACCTGTTTGTGGCGAAGTTCCTCGGAACTCCCGCGATAAACGTGTTTGTGGGCTCGGTAAAGCATGGGCGCATTTTTATAGGCGACGATGCGGTGATGCAGATAAAGGGCGTTGAGAACACCGCGATATATGCCGGAATAAGACCGGAGGGATTTATTCCCGATGATAACGGCGGACTTAAATGTCTGCTGAAAGGCGTTGAAGTAATGGGACGCGATACGAGCATTCTTTCCTCGCACTATGCGCAGGAGGGTGAGCTGATACGTTCGATAGTTGAGTCTGAAGAAGCATTTAGCATCACGGCTTTGGATGACATGATCGATAAAATTATTGATCCCGTGCACTCCAGATCTGATAAACTAAACGAGGTTCGTTTCTCGGTAAAGCCGAAAAAGCTCTTTATTTTCGACCGCGAGACGGAAGAACGCATCTACTACAAGACGGTTTGACGGAGGGAATATGAAGAAAAACAGTTTCAAGGCATGGCTTTACCTGCTTCCGGCACTGATATTCCTTGGCGTGTTCATGCTCTATCCTCTGATTGACGTTCTGATCTACTCTGTTGAGGAAGGCTACAATTCCGCGTCCCAGACCTCTTTCGGCATAGGCTCCTACAACTTTTCATACGTCCTGCATGACCCCTATTTCATGCAGGCGCTTCAGAACACGTTCCTGCTGGTTATCATAACCGTGCCGCTTTCAACGGGACTTGCGCTTCTGATATCTCTCGGGCTTACGTCGATAAAGAAGCTCCGCAACCTGTTCCAGACGATATACTTTCTGCCCTATGTGACGAATACGCTTGCAGTCGGACTTGTATTCATGATACTTTTCAAGAAAACAGCATATTCCGACGGACTTGTGAACGCGCTGATAAGCATATTCGGAGGGCAGTCCGTTGACTTTATCGACGGACCTTACTGGGCGAAGATGTTTGTGCTGTGTCTGTACACGATATGGATTGTGCTCCCTTTCAAGATACTGATACTCACAAGTGCGCTGGCTTCCGTGAACGAGATGTATTACAAAGCGGCGCGCGTTGACGGCACATCAAAGTTCAGAACATTCACGCGCATAACGCTTCCGATGATCTCGCCGATGATATTCTACCTCGTTATAACCGGCTTTATCGGCGCATTCAAGGCGTACAGCGACTCGGTAGCTCTGTTCGGCACCGACCTCAACGCGGCGGGAATGAACACGATAGTCGGCTACATCTACGATATGCTCTACGGCGACAGCGGCGGATATCCGTCCTATGCGTCGGCAGCGGCGATAATCCTGTTTGTGATAGTGCTTACCATAACGGTGATAAACCTTATGATAAGCAGGAAAAATGTGCATTACTGAGGACAGCGAAATGAACGAAAACAATACTGCTAACACTGCTCCGGCAGCCGAACCTAAGAAAAAGAAGAGTTTTCACGTTATGACGGTGGTAGTTTACATACTGCTGTCGCTGTGGGGGATACTCGTGCTGTTCCCGTTTTACTGGATGCTGCTCACCTCCGTGAAGGACTACGGCGCTTACAGCTCGGAATACGTTCCACAGTTCTTCACCCTTTCGCCTACTGCGGACAACTACGCCGAAGCATTCTCGGCTGTACCGCTGGGTCAGTACTTTCTGAATACGCTGATATTCACGATCATCACCACGGCTATGATGCTCCTTGTCACGATACCTGCCGCATTCGCATTCTCGCGGCTTGAATTCCGGGGCAAGAACCTTGTATTCACGCTGTTTCTTGCGCTTATGATGATACCGAACGAGCTTGTTATAATCACGAACTTCCAGACGATAACTGATCTCGGAATGCGCAACACATTCAGCGGTCTGATACTTCCGTCGGTTACATCGGTATTCTTCATCTACCTGCTGAAAGAGAACTTCGAGCAGATACCGGACGAGCTGTACAAGGCGGCGAAGGTTGACGGAACATCGGATCTCAGGTATCTCACAAAGGTGATGATACCGATATGCAAGCCGACGATAATCACGATAATAATACTGAAAGTGATCGAGTGCTGGAACTCCTATGTGTGGCCGCGCCTTATCACCGATGACAAGGCGTACTTCCTCGTTTCCAACGGAATCCAGGAGATACGCGAAAACGGCTTCGGACGCGAGAACATACCCGCTATGATGGCGGCGGTAGTTCTTATCTCGGTTCCGCTCATCGTGCTGTTCGTAATATTCAGGAAGAAGATCATGGAAGGCGTTTCGCGGGGAGGAACAAAGGGATGAGATTTGCAGGAAAAGCGGCTGCCGTATTCTCGGCTGCGGTCATGCTGGTAACGTCTCTTTCCGGCTGTCACGGCTCCCGTGCATCTGACCGGTTTGAGATACCGGCGCAGCTTGACGAAAGCCGGAGCATAGAGATAACGTTCTGGGCGAAGAACGATACCAACAAGACCCAGACCGACATTTACAGGAAAGCGATAGAAGATTTTGAATCCTGCTATCCGAATATCACCGTGAATATGCGGCTTTACACGGATTACGGCAAGATCTACAACGATGTTATCACCAACATACCCACAAGGACAACGCCCGATGTGTGCATCACCTATCCCGATCACATAGCGACATATATGACCGGCGAGAACACGGTGGTACCGCTGGACAGTCTCATAGACGATCCGAACTACGGGCTCGGCGGTTCGCAGGTGAAGTTTGATGCTCCCGCAAAAGAGGACATGATACAGAAGTACACCGATGAGTGCGTCCTTTCCGGACAGCACTACGCGATGCCGTTCATGCGCTCCACGGAAGCCTGCTATATCAACAAGACTATGGTTGAGGCGCTGGGATATGAGGTGCCGGACGTGCTGACGTGGGACTTTATCTGGGAAGTCTCGGAAGCGGCAATGGCAAAGGACGAGAACGGCTTGTTCAGGATAAACGGACAGAAGGTAATGATACCGTTCATTTACAAGTCCACGGACAATATGATGATACAGATGCTGAAGCAGAAAGGCGCGGGCTACTCCGACGCGGCAGGAAACATCGGTCTGTTCAGCGACGAGACGAAGGAGATACTTGAAACGGTGTCCGAGCATACCGCGACCGGCGCTTTCTCCACATTCAAGATCTCCAGCTACCCCGGCAACTTCCTCAACGCGGGGCAGTGCATTTTCGCTGTTGACTCGACGGCAGGCGCAACGTGGATGGGAAGCGGCGCGGGTCACCAGGATATCAGCGCCGACTCTATCGTGGATTTTGAAACAGTAGTGCGCCCGATACCCCAGTTCAACACTGCCGCACCGACGATGATATCACAGGGACCGTCTATCTGCCTTTTCAACAAGGACGATCCCCAGCAGGTACTTGCTTCATGGCTGTTTATGCAGTATCTTCTCACCAACGATGTGCAGATAGCCTACGCAAAGACGGAGGGGTATATCCCGGTAACATCGAAGGCGCGCACCGCCGCCGAATATGCCGAGTACCTGTCGCTGAGCGGAACCGACAGCGACGAGCATTACAGAGTAAAGATAGATGCGACTCAGCTTCTCCTGCATAATATAGGAAACACGTTCATAACGCCGGTATTCAACGGCTCGGCATCGCTCCGTGATGCAGCGGGCTATCTCATAGAGAGCACAGCCAAATCCACACGGCGCAAGGAGAAGATCAACGATGCGTACTTTGAGAAGCTGTACAGCGACACGGAGTCGCTGTACAGGCTTGACAGCATATCCGCAGAGGGCAAGGCTGATCTCGGCGAGCTTCCCTCCGGCGCAGTCGCGCTGATAGTCGTGCTTGTCATTGTCTGGCTCGCAATAGCGCTGTTCGCGCTTGTCAGATCGCTTGTCCGTAAGAGGAAGAAGAGAAAGTGAGAGATTTTGAAGAGACTTGAGAGAGATTTTTAGATTTCAGAGAGGGGGCTCTGCCCCCCAACCCCCCGCCAGCCCCCTTTAAAAAAGGGGGCTGGACCCCCTAAACTGATGCAGTATTTCAGAGTTCACAGATATGAGCGAGTGCAGCGAGAAATGCAGTGGGGTTGGCAATATTTCAGTCAGACTAACTACCCGAGGTGCTGCACCCGTCAATAGAAGAGTGTCGCTACGCATTCGCAGCGGCGCGTCCGCCGCCAGTGGATTTGGCAAAGACTCCAATCAGAAAACAACAAGAAACAGCTTACAGAGAAATATTCTGTAAGCTGTTGTTTTTTTTAAGAAGAGAATAACTAACCGAGGTGCTGCACCCGTCGATAGAAGAATGTCGCTACGCATTTCGCCGCGGGGCGTTCCCCGTCGCTACGCATTTCGCAGCGGGGCGTTCCCCGCCCCGCTTAACCGGGGAAGCAGGAGATCGAGACTTGCTTGTTGTCCCAGTGGGCGGTGTAGGTGAAGTCGTTTGTGTTATGCTCGTTCACCTTGATAGTTCTGCGGACTTCGATAGTATTGATAAATTTGCTGTTTACGTCGTAAACCTTGATGCGGAATATGTTCGGGTTTTCAAGGTCACGGCGGAGCGTCGTGAGAAGCACATAGCGGTTGTAGCAGTTCCCGTCGTCGCCCTCCCAGAAGAGCTTTGTGACGATCGGAGTACCTGTTGCGAGAATGCCCTTGACTCTGCTGAACTCGGAATCGCTGTTGAGCGAGAAGGAGCTGCCCTTATCGCGGAAAGACTCGTAGTAATGTATCGCGCGGAGCATCTGGTAGTCGTTTTCGCTGTACTTTGTGCGGATAGTGGAGAGGTTGTGGTTGGGAACGAGGATCTCGGACTTTGTCCAGCCCGTACCCGGTTCGTCGTAGGGTATCGTGATCTTGCTCCAGCCCTTTTCCTGTGAAGCTTTCGCATCTTCCGAGCTTACTTTGAGAGTATCGCCGCTGCTCAGGAAGTTGAGATAGTTCTCTGGTTTGAGCCACGGTTCCTGCATAAGCTGGAGAATGACCTTTCGCAGAGGCTCGGTGGTATCTATCGTGGAGCCTTCAAAGGTGTAGGAGATATTTGCATCTGCATTTTCCGCTTCCTGGGGAACCACATTTCTGAACCAGTCTCTTGCAAGAGAAACCATACCGAAATCGAGGGTAGGGCAGTCGGGGGATTTGAAGTTCTGGAAGCTGAATCCGTTGAAATCCGGGTCAAAACCGGTATCGAAGAGGGTGTAGCTGTCGGGGGTACCGTCGAGGTCATC
>JAFVBZ010000127.1 GCA_017479645.1 Ruminiclostridium sp.
ACCGATGACGAGCTCAAAGCCCTTGTCGAGCAGGGCGCAGAAGCGTGCGGACTGAAAATAACGGTCAGTGACCTTACAAAAGCAAGTCTGAAGCTGAATTATTACTGTGAAGGGGATAACAGTAAGTATCTTGCTTTTATGTGGGGAGGAAAATATGAGATACAGATACTTTCCGGTAATGAATGGATGACATACGATCCCGATAATTTCAGGCGCTGGAATGATGAACAGATGTGGTTTGACAGCTCGTTCTCAATAAACGAATTTCCCAATCATTCTGATGAACATGAAACAATACTGTTCTACGGCGATAATATGTATGAAAGCGAGATACCGAAAGGAAATTACCGTGTTCTAAAGCAAATAGCGGTTTATGGAAACGGTAAAAATCTCGGACAGCTTACTGCATACGCTGAATTTACGATAGACGAACACACCCCGAATGTTTTCGGCATTACAATGACTGCAAAGAACGTTAGTCCCGAAAGCGTAACACTTGCTGTGCAGCAAAGCGGAGCAAGCTTCCACGTAAAGCGTAACCTCGGATATGAAGCTCGGTTCGTACTTGAAAGTAAAACCGGGTCTGGAGAATGGAAAAAGGTGGACGGGAATCCCGTAACATGGGCTCCAGATATCGAGCCGATAAACGAGAACGGAGTTACCGAGATAAAGGAGGATTTCTCCGATATATACGGATCTTTGCCGGACGGAACTTATCGCATATCAAAGCAGTTTGTCAACTATGTCGGGAACGGAGAGACAAAAGATGACATCATAAACAGCAGCACATATTACTGTGAATTTGTGATAGGTGAAAAGACTCACGACTGGGGAATAACGATGTCCGCGAAAGATGTAACGTCTGCGGGAATGACGCTCCTTATAGATCAGAAAGGCGGTAATTCAACGGGAGAGCTTACTTATGGCGAAGACTTCAGCATCGAAGTAAAGAGCGATGAATTCGGTACATGGGAAAAACTTGGATATATAACAGATGAAATTAATTGGACGGATATCGGATATATAATTGAGCCCGGCGCGCATAATGAAAATCAGATAAACTGGACTTACATTTACGGATATCTTCCCGCCGGACATTATCGGTTAGTCAAGGAGTTCATGGATTTCCGGAAAACTGGTGATTACGACCAATGTGACTTTTATATGGAATTCGATGTTCCCGAGATAGATTCAAAGCTCGGTATAACACTTAACACTAAACGGAATACCGCGCGCTGGATAACACTTGATGCCGCAAGTATAGGCGATACGGTCAGCGAACACATGAGTTTCAATGAGAACCGCTATGTAATTGAGCAGAAGAAAAACGGCAAATGTACAGAGTATTATACTACCGCTGTTCCGGGGATCCCCACACCGGAGACTGCCCGAAAAATAAACGCGGGTGATGTAGTGACATTTACCGTTGACTGGCGGGAAAGAGCGGGCAGTCTTCCTGTCGGGGAATATCGCATAGGCCTTACGTTCACCGGCGGCAGCGTTTCCGAAACGATAAACGCGGAATTCACAGTCGAGGAATATATGACAAACGAGTTTGGTTTGCAGATACGACCGATCGAGGTTTCGCGTACAGGCGGACGATTTGCGTTTGAAAGTCTCGGAGGAGACTATAACGTAAGAACGTTAAGCGATAAAGAGTTTTCGCTGCAAAAACAGACAGCCGAAGGTGAATGGAAGACACTTTCCGCAGCGGAAGGCGCGGTTTCGCAGAAGTCCTCGTCACCCACTCTGACAGCATTTACCGGCGGCGGTTCGTCCGGCATTATGGGAACTATTGAGTGGAAGGAATTGTTTGGTACACTTTCTGCCGGTCACTATCGGTTGGGGAAGAAGTTCAGCGCAGTGATCGACGGAAAGACCAAAGAGATAATGATCTGCTGTGAGTTCGACATAACCGCCGATACTCCCGAAATAATCTCAGAATAACAGAAAAAGCATCATCGGAATATACCGGTGATGCTTTTCTTGCATTTTCTGACGTTCTGCGCTATAATATTTCTGAAAATGTGTGACGTTTGGCATCTGTTTCCTGTCATATATATCAGAGAGCTAAAAACGGGAGGGATAAGATGAAGGACTCCGAAATAATAGAACTGTACTTCGCGCGTTCGGAAGACGCTATAACCGAGACTGACAAAAAGCACGGAGCGTTCTGCCGATCAATGACCTTCGGCATTCTCGGAAGCTATGAGGACAGCGATGAATGCGTCAACGATACATATTTGAGACTCTGGGAGATAATCCCACCGCAGCGCCCGGAGAAGTTCCGCGCGTTCATAGCCCGCATTGCCCGCAATATCGCATTGAATATGCTTGATCGTATGTCGGCAAAGAAGCGTGGCGGCAGATACGGGGCTGCTTATGATGAACTTTCGGAGAGTATTCCCTCGACGGAAAATGTGGAAAAGCGCGTCGATGATAAAGAGCTTTCGGCGCAGCTCGATAAATTCCTGCGCTCACTTGACCGCGAAAAGCAACTTATTTTCTTAAAGCGTTATTGGTATATGCGCACAGTCGCGGAGATAGCTGCAGAAATGAGTGTCAGCGAGAGCAAGGTCAAAATGTCACTGCACCGTACACGCGAGAAGCTGCGGGAATACTTGGAAAAGGAGGGTGTGCAGATATGAACGACAGAGCCGACAGACTTATAAAAGCTCTCGGAGACATCGGGGAAGACCTGATAGAAAAAGCCGCACCCGCTTATACGAACGCAGACAGTGCATCGGTTCCTGTTAATTCCGGCGGTTTTGTTCAATACGGATCCGAGGTGCAGATAACGAAGAAGGAACGTATTATATATTGGGTGACACATTCGCTCGGTGTTGCAGCGGCTGCAATCCTTAACATCGGTGCGGCTGTGCTGCTGATAATGAACTGGGATAAGATAGCGGTCAAGGAGCCGGATAAACCCTCAGTTTCCTCTGATACAACATCATCGGCGACAGACCCGGTCAATATATGGGACGATAAAATTCCTGAATTTGAAACGGAAACAGACCGTTTGAAACGCCTGTACCCGGAGATGTTCGATCTTCTTCCGGCGTCGATAGGGCTGTCACTGGCTTATAAAACGAACGACAGCGGAGAATGGACATATACGCTGTATGACACGGACGATATGATAAGTTTTGCTCTGGAGCACCCCGGTGAAAAGTACGACATGGATTCAATACATTTTATAAGCGCCGATGAAATGAGAACAGTGCTGAGATGCTATGACAAGAGTGATATCGGGTATATAGTTCATTTTGACGAAACGAAGAAAGAGTTTGAGACCGCCGACGCGGAAACTGCGGCAAAGATATGTGAGATATTCGGACTTGCGGAAGAGGCAAAAGTTCCCGCAGAGGAGACAGTCGAGCACATAGAGTACAAGGTGATACCCATACAGGAAAAGTATCTGTCCGACAGGCTTCCCGCCGCTGGAGAGGGTGCCGTTTTCAGTAACAATATGATCGTCGTCTGCGGCAGTGACCTGTATCAGTATGTGAATTTCGGCGCAATTCCATATAAACGGGTAAGCGAGCTGCTGTCCTCGTACAGCCTTTCTCCCGCCGATGTAAGCAGTGTTTGGAACGCTATGAAGCCCGCCTGTGAGGACGATGTATTCGTTCCCGAAAAGGCTGAAAAAACACTTACGAAAACGAGAGTTTACGACTATTTCACGAATGCGGAGCACACGGCTGTTACGTTCTATCGGCTTACCGACAATTTCATCATATCCGTCGGCAGTGACGGCTGGGGAACGGGTGTGCGCATGCTGGAAAAGCTCACGGATCAGAGTACGAGTTACAGCGATAACGTACACGGTGTGCGCCGCATATTCGAGCTTTTGTGGAAAGCCGCGGAGGAGCAGCCCGACAAGTTCGGCAATATGAGCATAGTTTTCGTTCACGATATCAGAGATACAAACTTTATTAAATTCGGGTACTATGTCGAGGCTGTGATCGAGAATAAATCGGACGTGTCGGTGCTGTTTGATTATATGCAGAGCGCGGGCGCGGATATTTCCCTGTACACGGTTCTGACACCCGAAGAAGAGCGGGAAACATATCTGCCGATACGGTATTATCATACCCGCTCGGACGGGACGTTTGAGATGACAGATCCGCAGCTTTGGAATGGTTACAAATATATTTCGGTGGGCGACAAGGTGTTCAATATGACATACGGAACATCGGAAAGCCTTGAAGCCGTACTGGAACAGCTTTCGGCGGAGAACGCAGAAATTAAGAAAAAGCTCGAAAAGACACCGCTTGAAGAGCTTCGCGTGACTCCGAACGCGGACGTGTTCGACCCGATACTTATGCCGTACAGCACCGACAGCGTTTACTACGATCTCGGCGCGTGCGTCATAGAGGTAAAAGGTATCGGTAAAGAGTGGGGCGTTACCGTATGCAAGTGGGATTATGACTTCAAAATGACGAATGTACGAAAGGTCGTTTTGAATTACTCCCTGCATCCCGTATGGAACGATGAAGGCGAGGGCGTTTATATGATAGACCGACTTGACTTTATCGCGGACGACAGCGGCGAGAAGCCCCGTGTATATATCCGCATTACCGCCGACAAGAAGTATCACGAAGCTATCCGTAAGAATGCGGAAAACAGGAAATTCGGAGAATTTTATTACGAGATAGAGTCACAGGCTATGCCTGACGTGCCGGCAATAACGGGACTTTACGACTGATCCCGATACAGGATAACGAAAAGGTATCGTTCACATGGTTCGGAAGCAATCTCTACTGCTGTCCGGAAAATGCTGTCAGCTGCCCGATAGAATGGCAGGTGTTCCACAAGCCCTCGGTCGTGTATCTGTACAATGCGGAGCAGGGCGCACCGATACGCCGGAATAACGCAGAATAACATGACCCCGACATTCTCACACGAGAGAGCCGGGGTTTTGTACGTTCATTTTGCAATAATGTAAGCCGTGTAATAACAGTTTCCGCTCATTTCAACATCATTCACCGTGAATGTGTCCCACGAAGCGTATATTTCATATATCCGGCTGCCCTTTTTCGGGGTGAAGCTCATATCATTGACCTGTACATCCTCATATTTTTCGTATGCACTATAGTCGCCGATATACTTGCTGTCCCAGCATTTCACAGTGATTTTCGCGGGCGCTGCATCAGTCGCAAACGATAGTTTCACCGGCTCGTTAGCGCTGACTGTCATCGGGTGTTCTGCAGCTCTGCTGTGGAGCGGTCCTTCGGAGTCATCCTCCTGACCTACGCTTATGCCTATGTCGGTATAAGTGTTTTCCCATGACGATGTGCCTTCATACGCTTTTGCGGAAACCGCTTCTGATATGACAGTAAGCTCCGGCGGTCCGACAAACTTGCGCTTGCTTGCGGAAAGCGGCAGTTCCGGTATCTCGGTGACTGTAACATCGAGCCAGAGGTGTTCTATATTGCTTACCCACATTGACCAGTCAACATCATCATTCTTGTGCTGTTCCAGTTCTTCCTTATGCGCGGCGATCTTGTTCTTCATCAGCTTTTTCAGCGTTTTTTCAGAAATGTTGTTCCGGAAAGCGTATTTTCCGGTTTTCTCATTAAATTCATTGCTGCCGCCGAACAAGCCGTATGTATATTCATCATACCTGTTGCCGTCACTATCCCGGCGAATATGTGTATAAACGTACGGTTCCTTATAGAAGTCTTCACTCTCCAGATAATCCCAGTCAAGTCCGTAGGCGCCAAACATCATATCGAGCTTGAGTTTCCCGCTTTTAAGCACGAGCAGCTTGTTGAACAGCTCCATGCGCGCTTCGGTGACTTTTTCGAGAATTGTGCCGCTGTCCTTGTTGTATCTGTACATTTCGTCGCCCTTGTTGGGAGAATAGAGCATCGGAATGCAGAGTTTGTACTGATATTCGCCGTCAACCTTTTCACCGCGCTTAACATTCGGTGAGACTATAAGCTTGTCGCCTACGGTGAGCTGATCGGCGACTGCCAGCGGAATTTCAAGCTCATACTCGTTATTATCGAGAACATACGATCTTGCTTTCTTTTCACT
>JAFVBZ010000128.1 GCA_017479645.1 Ruminiclostridium sp.
AATAGCTGTCTGCTCCCCCTCAAGCCACTTATTGCACTCGACATAGAAGTTCTCCGGTATTTCAGTCTTCTTTCTCCCGAAATGGATTCCTTTTGCAAGCGCGAGTTTGATCCCCTCGGCTTGTCTGGCTTTTATCTTCTGTCGTTCCTTTTCGGATGTGTAAGCAAGAAGTTCGAAAACGATGTTAGCTATCAGCGACTTTTCGAGATCACTCTTTTCGGCGGTGTTGAGTATGGGCATATCAATGATAACAATATCTACCCCCATTTTCTGAAGCTCCTGCCATTCGACTTTTATCTGCTCATAGTCTCTGCCGAGGCGGTCAAGTTCTTTTATTACAAGAGTATCGCCGGAACGAAGAATATGATCTTTCAATGTCAAATATCCTTGCCTGATAAAATCTTTACCGGAGAATTTATCAGTAATAATATCGCGCTCCGCAACACCATAGTTACGGAGCGCTTCTATCTGTCTGTCGAGGTGCTGGTCTGTAGTGGAAACTCTTGCGTATCCGAACAATCTGCCCTTCATTGGTTCCCCCCCTGTTCGTTAAAGTATCAGCATTTACGAACATAGCCGAAAAGTGCAAAATGGTATTTTTCGGACGTTCAAATCCTCGTTTTTTCAATGTCCGACAAAGTGTACTTTGATGACTATGTCCGCATTTGTTTCCGAACGCTAAAAGTATAGACCCTCATATTCCAGCACATCTGCATAGTTCATCAGCTCTTCCGGCTCGTAGAGAAGCTCTTCTATCTCATCAGCTGTGAAGCCGTTTTCATAAAGCAGATCAACATAACAAGGATCGACTCCGAAACAGCCTGCGAACTCATTTAGTTGCTCAATTTGAAAACCATCGTGAAGAGTGCGTCGCGGGAATGTGTAGAATCTTGCAAAGTCGCTGTATGAATAAAACTCCGAGCGCTCAATATTTCCGTTTGCGTCTATTCGCAGGATATTGCCGAGCATAGTTTTTATCTCTGTCTTTGGCGCTTTTGACAACCCTATCCGCCGTAGAGTCCTGTCAAGGATTTCCTTTGTGCTGGCATACAGATAGAACCCATGCGCATGGAATTTGTAAATGCACAACGGATTGTTACCTCGGACGAAATACATCCCATCCGAGTCATCAAGTATCGTGAAAACGAACGAGCCTATCAGATTCTCTGCCATGTCTTTTATTGAATTAAAATCAAGGCTTCCTGCGCTTTCGAGAAGCTGAACTGCGATATAACTGTCTGTCTGAATGTATGATTCAGGCAGGCTTTTTTCTTTTCGCAGCAACTTATCATTCGACAGTACACCGTTGTGGGCAAGAGCAAAATTCTTGTTTCCTGCCCTGCCCGGGAACGGGTGATTGTTGTAGTTCAACTTCTCACTGCCCTGTGTTGCCATGCGGGTATGACCCATAATTGCATAGACCTCATCTGGCAAGTGAAGGTGCATCTTCCTCGCCGGAAGCGGTCTTTTGTATATCGAGATATGCCCGTTGTGGTTATAGGCAAAACCGGTTGCATCAGTCCCGCGAACTTCGCACTCCTTTGAAAGCACTTTCAGTATTTTCTCTTTCGCCCTTGTTGTAAGGCGATGTTCGTAATCTATCAATCCAAAGATCGCGCACATAATCAGACCTCCTCATCATTGGCATCAACCGGTTCGTTCACATAAAGCCTGCGCTCTTTGAGATACTGTATCAGCTCCGGGTATTCGCTCTCCGGTATCGAGAGAACAAAGTCCGTCCAGCTTAACTTCGATATCTCATCATCACTGAACTTTACTGCTAAATCACACACGATATTTACAAGCTCCAATGTTGCGAAAATTGTATTGACTTTAAGGGTTCCGCGGAACATACGAAATTCGATAGTTTCGTAGTTCGTAAGATTCACGCAGGCATACCTTCCTATTCCACGCTTTTTCGCATTGTCCATTACTTCCCTTGGACTGTCCTTGTAGCCGTATCTCGCAGCCCAGCGGTTCATCTGATACTCTGTTCTTCTGCTGAATTTCAGGAGCTCTTCCCAATGATGCTCGACAAAATAAAGAACCCGTGAAACGCATTCATCTTGCGCTTCGCGGGTCTGTCCGAATGTTGTGCGGTTGACGTGTATATGCAGTCCGCAGGTGCTTGTCTTGTGGCTTAAGTAGTCAAGTCGCAGAGCCTCATCTGCAACAGCAATCCACGGCATCTTATTCTTATGAAAATCAAGAGACATCGGATGCGTTACTATCTCTAACCCCTCATTTAAGGAACCGTCCGACTTGATGTATATAAGCTCACAGCTTCCGTTAACTGCATCAAGAATGGTATCGGCGTTATCCTTGTCCTTTCCTCCGCCGTCGATCTCCAGTTCAACTCCGAAGAAGCGGTCACTGTCTCCGTAGAATATCGGCTCCGGCTTGTAGCTGTAATCGTGAATCGAACCGGAGCAATGATTATGATAACATTCCCGGCAGTACGACACATCGTCATCATCATAGTATGCATCGTCGTTGCTCAAAAGTGTGTCGCAGTTATTACAGCGAGTGTAGTTTTCATCACGACAGCTTTCACACAGGCAGATGTTCTCATCGCCGTAGTCGTCCTCGTTCCATATTCTGTCGCCGCAGCAGTCGCACACTGTCGTCCTGTCATAAAGAC
>JAFVBZ010000129.1 GCA_017479645.1 Ruminiclostridium sp.
CAAGATGAAGGAGATCAGCTACATTCACTCCGAAGCATACGCAGCCGGAGAGCTTAAGCACGGCACTATCAGCCTTATCGAAAACAATACGCTTGTCATTGGTATCCTTACCCAGAACGAGCTCTATGAAAAGACCGTAAGCAATATGGTTGAGTGCAAAGCCCGCGGAGCATACCTCATGGGACTTGCATCTTACGGCAAGTATGAAGTCGAGGATCAGTGCAACTTCGTGACCTACGTTCCCACGATCGACCCGCATTTCGCAGCAAGCCTTGCTGTCGTTCCTCTCCAGCTTCTCGGATATTACATCTCCGTCGCAAGAGGACTTGATGTTGATAAGCCGAGGAATCTTGCAAAGAGCGTCACGGTTGAGTGATTTATATTAGAATATACACGTAACCGTTGTTGATGTTGTAGCAACTAGTGATACGGAAAGAGCTGGATACTCTTTCAATTAAGGTAAGGTGTTTATGAAGATTACGATAGAGTGTGAATGCGGAAATAAGCGCACAATGGAAGTACCTACAAAAAAATCATTGCTATTTCGAGATAATCTTGAAGCTGGACATTTCAGATACACTGCATCAAATGCAGATGTTGGAAAGCTACGAGAGTTTAGAATTCATTGCGACAAGTGTGACAACTGGATGACTATAGATGTGGATTGAGGTAGAGCATGAAACGGTGTGTATTATCGTTTTTTGATGATGTGTATCAAAGAAAACTTAAAGAACAATGTTTTGGTAATTCTGCATATGAATCTACACTACGAAGTTATCGTGACCTATTTTTATCAGAATTCGAGAATTTAGGAACAATTGATATTATAGGAAAATGCTTGCTTTGTTCACACTGTTTCTTGAGAGTGCCAGTTCTTCCTGATTACGAATTGTTTTTGAATGATTTTTTGAATGATATAAAGAACAAGCGAAACCTTATTGAAAGCCTTTTTGATGAAGTTATAGATATATACATTGCTGCAATATCAAAGAATAGATCTGTAGCAACTGGTATGATGAAATCATATATATCAAAACGATGTAGATATTTCAATGTTAGTGGAGCTATGACGTTTTCAAAGCCATTTTTTCGAGCCCGAAAAGCTGGAAACTATGATGGAAGCGATATACATGAGCTTTTTCACGTGCCGTTTGATAAAAGATATCTGATTGGAAATCAAAGGTTCAGTCTGACTGGAATACCACTATTGTACTTAGCTGAATCATTGCCTTTGGCTTTAAGAGAAATAGGATGCGATATCAAACATGCTAATGTGGCGCTCTTTCTTCCGAAGTATTCTAATTACTACCATGAGGGAATGTACGATATAACAAATCCCATAGTTTATAATCTGCTAACTATTGAAAAGAAGATGAAGGCTGGATGTAAACTTACTTATAATCATGATTTACCTATTTCGTTTAACCAAAGAGATATAGATGAATATTTAGCACGTTTTATATTAGCTCAATGCTTTCATTATCCTGTACAGGATATGTATTCTGGAAGTTTTATTCAAGAATATGTTCTTCCTCAATTGTTGATGGATGTGGTAAATGAAAATAAGTGGTTGGGTGTTACATATCAGAGTTGTAAGCAAATTATCGGAGAAAAGAGAGACGATTTTAGCCAGTTTGTAGATAAAAATATATGCTTTAATGTGCCTTATCAACCATCAAGATATAATGAAAAAATGCTTGCTGATTTCTATTATGCTACTTGGTACTGCGGCGAAGATATTAAGACATATTCAGAATTGAAAAGGAAAATATCTGAAATCAAATTCTTAAAGGATAATGCCATTAAAAAGGGATTCAATATGAATGACTATATTTCATATATAGTACATATTGAGATGCATATGAATAAAATGTTTGAGACAATAGGTAGAGATGTTTATCTAAAGAGGAAGATATATAGAGTTGAAATGACACTATTCTATAAATTGCTTGAAGAGATAACACCTATTCTTGAAAACCCTGAAAAATATAATGTAATGAGGTCTAATCGTTAGCATCTGCTTTGGGAGAACGCCTGATTAAGATTTTTTGTGGAAAGTATTACGGAATTAGTATTACGGCATGTCTTGTAAATACTCCGAAGATTAACGAAGATAGATTACATCCGTAACGTTAAAAATGATATGAGATTGTTTATAGAGAGAATGTTTGATTAGAACGTGATCTTAAACAACGAATATCCGGTAGAACAGTGACTGTTTTTTAGATCAGATAACTGCAATTCTATCAGAAAAAATATTGTTCACAGCTTTGGTTTCTTTTTATCGTAGGACGTAGTTGAACTGCTCTGCTTTTGAGAATCCTGACCTTGTGAAGCAAGGCTTTCCTGAGCACGGTTTCTCTCTATGAGTTTACTGATATAGTCGCCCTTAGAGATATCGTTATAGGTATCCCGGATCTCTTGGTAAGCCTTTTTCAGATTATCACAGCCTTCAAGCTCGGCCTTGAGGGCTGATGTTTTTTCAGCGAGCTCCCGGTTCTCGGCAGCAAGGCGGTCTATATCGGACTTGTCCCGAATGCCGTGACGAGAAAGCGTCTGCTTAATGATTTGCAGGCGCATCTTCTCGGATAGCGAAAGTTTATCCCTGCCAGACAGGTCATCATAGAGCTCAATTTGTTGCATCAGCTTATCAAGCTCGGAGTGACGAGCGTTGTGCGCGTTAAATTCCTCGGTAAGCTTTATGATCTTGTCGTCCGTTTCTTCGGATATGGCTTCAAGCTCACCGATGGAGTGAATATTCATTCGGTTAATAAGGGCGAGCTGCGCTCCGATCTGGAACACATCGCGGTCATTATTAGGCAGGTACGGCAGCTTTTCATCGCGTTTCAGCTCCGGCTTTTTACCGTCAACTATACGCTTGGCAAGCTGGGTGATAATTCCGGCAAAGCAGATAGTCAGGACTTGTCCCTTGTTGTATGCGTCCTCGCGGGAAGCGTTACCGAGATCGTCTTTCCAAAGAATACGGGAATTTATACTGTCAATGGTGTATTCATCGCCTATTGTACTTAGGCGCGTGAAACGCTGCTGTCCCGGTGCGCGGATAGCGGTATGCGCACCGTATTTTATAGTGTACCCCTTTTCTTCAAGAGTGGCGGCAAGCTCGTCAAAGCTTTTCGATGACAGCACAAGCGTGTCGATCTCGCGGCGTATCTGTTCTTTCCATGACGTACCCTTGCGTCGTGCGTCCCATTCCCTATAAGTCAAACCCAGATGTCTGTTATTCATGATCGGCTGAATACCAAAAGCAAGGCATACCCTGTCGGAGTGCTCGCGCACTTCCGATAGGGTCTTTTTATTGCTGTTAAATTTTTGTCCGTCAATTCCATATACGTTCAACAATATATGAGAATGTATATGAGCCTTGTCGGTGTGGGTCGCCACAACTACCTGACAATTATCCCCGAACGCTTTGCGTACAAGTGATAATGCCATGCGGTGAGCAAGCTCCGGCGTAACATTGTCGTCCGGTGAAAACGACTGAACATAGTGCAGCATTTTCACGCGAGCCTTTCCTAGCTTTGGTAAAGATTCTTCATACTTGTGGTGGGTATAATTCTCGTAGATATATTTCATATTCAGATATGCGTCCTCTGCATTGGTGAAGCAGTTTAGCGAATTGCAGAAAAACATACCCTCAGTCTTTTCCGGGTTAAGGATGTACTGGATCCTTTGCTTCATACCTGTGTGGATAGCTTTACATTTAACATACGGCATAGGGTTTCGTACTCCTTTCGCATTTTCTCGTAGTCGGCAGCATAGATGCTGTTTATTTCGTTTGCTTTTTTGGCAAGTTGGTTTATGTTGCCGCCGATTTTCTTCAGCGCACCGATCATCACGGCATTGCTTTCTCCGGATTTGTCAATAGTTATCTTGTCGGTCAGGGTGGCTTGTTTTATGTATTCGGTCGTTGAGATCTTAAATTTAGATGCCCACTGTTCGATAAGTTCCCATTCGTCAAGCTCGAATACTATCTCCTTGCGCTTTACCTGTTTGTACTTTCTCATGTCTTTGTCCTCCCTACAACATTTCAGCGGTCTTAGGTGCAACCTAAAAAAATCGGGGCGAGCAGTTTTACGGCGGCGAGACCCGTAAAAATTTTTGTGGGGGCGACCACAAAAATTCAGAAAGTGTACGTACACTTTCTATGCTTGCAAAAGCGTCTTTTTTTAGCCGGTGTACGGATACCGGCTATTTTACTTTTTAGGTTGACCTTATTAACTTTTTTTGAGGAGCGGTGATTATTTTTTTCGGTGATACGCCCTTCATATATCTAGCGGTTTATTTTGAACTTTTGTTCCACTTTAACAACAAAATCGTAAATGTTGCTATACAAAGCTACTGAATTTCAATTTTGATTGTGCAATATGTAGAATTGACGTAAAAGCTGGAACAAAATTGCGTTTAAAACCGCTAGATATATGGAAGGACATTTCTGAGCTTCGCATCTCGCCAATGTGAAGCCCACCTCGCCGGAAATGAAATGTCTGACTTGAATGCTATAAAGGGAAGGGGAGATGATTTTAACCGGTGAGCCGATGCTGTATCGGATCATAGACTTGTCGCTGACTAACCAACAGGGGCAGAACACGGAAGCTGAGGGGCAGGTGAGTTTGATGCCTAACCAACATCTTACATCTATATGCACCGAAAGAATCCCGGAACGTGATACCGTGACAGCAGAGTATAGGGTCGGAACAGTTATTGCAGAAGGATACCGGACTATGTGATATAGGTCAGGGGCTTCGCCCTGTGTTTGATTTCGCCGATCAGATACAGACCTCGCCAATAGGTGAAGCTGTGACCGAACTATCAGATATTCGATACGGAACTTTTGCATAGCAGATGTCGGCTCCGATATATCGGCAGCAACGGAACACAGAAAATGAAAGTTAGCAATAAGATAATGGGGTAAAGGGATATTCCCTACGCAGCATGTTCGCCGCTTGCTGCATATCTCGCCTGAATTGAATATCTCAGCTCCGGGTACGCTTATGGAGGGGCGTTAAAATGGACGGAGTATTTGAAGAAATAAAAAGCCGGGTCTCAATGCCGGAGGTCGTGAAGTTCTACGGCTTTGATGTGAACCGGGGCGGAATGATGTGCTGCCCGTTTCACGATGACCGTAATCCGAGCATGAAAATCTATGAACAGAATTATTACTGCTTCGGGTGCGGGGAGTCGGGAGATGCCACGAGTTTTGTAGCAAGAATATATGGACTGCGGCAGTTCGACGCGGCAAAGAAGATAAGCTATGACTTCGGGTTGGGGCTTTTCGACCGGGACAGGGCAGTACCTATAAAGACCGAACCAAGCGAATATCAGAAGTTCCGGAGCTGGATAAATAGTGCGACTACCATAGTTTCGGCATATTTCGATAAGCTGAACGACTGGCGCGAGCGCTACCGTCCAAAGAATGAGTACGACAAGCCCAATGCGCTGTTCGTTGAAAGTTTGCAGCAGATGAGCTATGTCGAGTATCTGAGGGATACACTGAAATTCGGCTCGAAGGAAGATCAGCATGATATGTATGAGCGCGACAAAGATGTCATAGAGAAAATAAGACAGCGCTTGTCGAAGGTCAAGCATTTTGCGCCGCCGCCGAGACGCGGTTCTATTTAAAGGCGCGGAATACTGTGTATTTGTTGTGCGACAATGGAATGGGGGAGAGCAATGGAAGAAAAAACTATTACGGTCGAAACGGGGGACTGCACCGTAGTTCTTCGCTTCGCTCCAGATAACACAAAAGACAGCAAAGCTGTAGTGTTGTCACTTTTACGGCAGAACTTCCTGCAGAGGGTGATAAAAGAGGATAAAGAAAAATAGGAATCTGACTTTAAAGTGCTTTACATTTTTGAGGTTTTGTGCTATAATAATAACGCAAGCAATTTTGTAAGGCACTTTCCTTTGCAGAAAGGATATGTCTTATGAAAAAAGTTTATTGCTTATACAGAGTTTCTACAAAGAAGCAGGTCGATGTCAATACCGATGATATTCCGATGCAGAAGGTCGAGTGTCACAGATTTGCGGAGGCGCAGGGCTGGGAGATCGTGAAGGAGTTTTCGGAAAAGGGCGTGTCCGGATTTAAGGTCCACGCAGATGACCGCGATGCAATTCAGGAGTTGAAAAAAGCTGCGCTCAATCATGAGTTCGATATTCTGTTGGTTTTTATGTTTGACAGAATAGGCAGAATAGACGATGAGACCCCGTTTATAGTTGAATGGTTCGTCAACAATGGTGTCGAGGTCTGGAGTGTCAAGGAAGGCGAGCAGCGATTCGATAATCACGTTGACAAGCTCATGAATTACATCAGGTTTTGGCAGGCTTCGGGGGAGAGCGCAAAAACATCGCTGCGTATAAAAACGCGCATGAAGCAACTCGTTGAAGAAGGTCACTACACTATGGGAGTGGCTCCTTACGGGTATAAGTTTGTCAAGCGCGGACGTAAGAATAAGAAGGGCAACGATGTCGGAGATCTTGTGATAGATGAGGAAGAAGCTAAATACGTCAGACTCGTCTTTGATATGTGTGTGCGTGAAAACAAGGGAACCTATGTTATTGCGAGAACGCTGAATGATATGGGAGCGCGTACACATAACGGTGTGAAGTTTCAGGCGAACACTATAAATCATATGCTCTCCTGTAAGACCTACACCGGGTATCTTGTTACAAGACAGGCTTCCTCTCCTAAGCTTGATGAACTCGTGATCGTTGATGAGGACAATTGGAACAGAGCTCAGAAGATCATTGAGCAGAGAAAGATCGCTAATGAAGCGAATCGCCGCATACCGAAGAAAACTGAGGGTCAGACACTTTTATCGGGAAATATTTTCTGCGGTGAATGCGGGGGCAGAATGGTTTCGACAACATACCGTCACGAATACACTAAAAAGGACGGCTCGATTGCAAACTATGGATGCACAAAGTACATCTGCTATCACCGGACTCGCAAGCTCAATAGCTGCACATCTCAGGCGACATACGATGCTTCAAAGATCGACAACGCTATAATGAAGGTGGTCAGGGATATGTTTGTGCATATCAATGATGCACCGGAAACCGATCTGATAGAACAGAGATACTGTGACAGTCTCAAGGAAGCGAAGCATGAGCAGAAAGTTCAGAAGCTCGCGCTTGAAAAGCTCAACGGTCAGCTCGAAAAGTTACAGCTTGAGATCGGTAACGCTCTTGTGGGTGAAAGTGCGTTTTCTGCTGAGGATCTCTCGAATAGTATCAAGACGGTCAAGGCAAAGATAGCAGAAGCCGAGCAGAAACTCGAAGAAGCCGAAAGGCAGGCAAATGCAAGCCGCAGCGATGCGGAAAGTATCATACCCATGTTTAACCGTTTTATTTCATGGTCGGAGGAATTTGACAAGTGCTCCATTGAGGGCAAGAGAGCTATTATGTGCGAGCTTATAGACCATGTGAATGTGTACAGAGGTTACAGGATAGAGGTCGTGTTCAATAGCACTTATGAGCAGTTCTGTAATGACTGGTGCTTGTCGGAGGTTCAGATCGCGTAAAGCGGTCAAAAAACGGAATTAAACCCCGATTTATGAATGTAGAATTTTCGGGGTGGAATTTGTGCAATTTAAACAAACAGCCAATATGATTTAGGACTGTTTAGTCGGTTGTAGATTATTGGCTCCTGACAATTTAATATTAACAGTTAAGCAAAAAAGCACGGCGCATTTACGGGTGCGCCGTGCGAAAATAGTAAGATTTTACAGCATTTGAATAAGGCTGGTAGAGCGCTTGACTGTTAATCAAGATGTCACTGGTTCAAGTCCAGTAGCGGGAGCCATCTAAGCCGAACGGTTTAGATATTATGCTCACAAAAGGCTCTACAAAGCCATTTGTGAGCAATTTTTATGTGGATTCAAAAATCCCGGTTCCATAGATATTTTTTGACCGAAAAAACGACAGAGGGGATTCGAACCCCCTGCACTATAAAATTTTCGCGCAAAATTTCGTGACAATTTAACAAATTTACAGAAAGCGCCCGCAAGTATCGGTGAACTTCTCCGAACAGCAAATGCGGGCGTTTTTTTCTATGATATTGACAAAGTTTTCTGATAAAGTTTGTAGAAAACAATGAAATTTAATATGTTTGCAAGGAGCCTGTAAGCTCAGATGCGAGTAACATCGCATTTGAACTTGCAGGCTCTTTTTTGTTGCAAAAATTCGGTAAAAACAGAAGATTTCATTGGCGGCAGCAAGAAAAAAATCGTCAATGTATATGAATTTTTCACAGAAAGGAACTCCCATGTATTTCACAGAATCACCCCATTTACAGAGCATAGAGGCGGCTATGAAAATGATACCGCGTCACCCGCTGATACAGGACGCAGAACAGAAAGGAAGCAGCATGAAGCTAAAATTCTTATCGGAAGATCACCGTGACCGATTCCTCTCCAATTTCAAGAGACTCCGAACAAATCCCCTTCGCAGTGAGCCAGAGTATTGCGCTGCAATCTATCTGCTGACCGCAGATCCCGACCTGTGGGAAACAGTCGCAGATAAGGTCAAGGATGAAAGTATCGAATTCAAGAGCATTAAGCTGGGAACCGTTGACTGCGACCGATATGCGCTGTATAAGTCGGCGAAGGACATTCTTTGCCATAAGTTCAAGCTATCATTGGCAGAACTGCGGGAAATGGAACTGCTTGATATTACCATAAAGCTGATACGGACGGCGGTTCTTGTCTCCAAGAACGGCTACGGGTACATAGAAGTCGATAAATTC
>JAFVBZ010000130.1 GCA_017479645.1 Ruminiclostridium sp.
GACGTAATCAAGCACTATCAGCATACCGATAGTTTTTAACTGTTTACCCAAGTCCTTAATATCGAAAGACACGACTCTGTTCGTAAGATTGATGTTTGTCTTATGCGCAAACACATTCAGATTGCCCTTGATATACAGCTCGAATGACAGCGCCAATCCCTGCGCTTCCTTCTCCGGCTGCTTTTTAAGGTTTTCGTAGAAGTCCATAAGCGTCGGCAGCTTGTCTGTGTCGAAGTTCTGAACATACTCACCGTATGTCATTGTCAGGCAGCGGTCGATGATACCGCGCTCCTTCGCAGATAATCCCTGCTTACCGACAAGGCACTCGCAGAAAGACAGAATAAAGTCGGACTTCATTACCAGCGGACTTTCATCATCGGAATAATCCTTTGACATATCCAGCGGATTGATGTAGTTTTTGCTGCTCGGACCGACATATATCGTCGAGCCGTTCATTGCCGCGACAAGATTTGTGTATTCGCGTTCGGGGTCTATGATGATTATGTCATCGCCGGTCGCAAGGAACACATTGAGCATCTCACGCTTTGCCGCAAAGGACTTACCGGAGCCCGGCGAGCCGAGAATAAAGCCGTTCGGATTTTTCAGCGAAAGTCTGCTGAATATTATCAGGTTATTGGACAGCGCGTTCAGACCGTAGTACATACCGTTTTCCTGCGATATTTCCTTTGCCGAGAACGGGAGGAATACCGCTGTACTTTCGGTGGTCATTGTGCGCCGCAGCTTCAATGTGCAGTTGCCGAGCGGGAGCACCGACTGCATACCGGCTTCCTGCTGAAATTTCAACGTAGATACCGAGCAAATATGCTTGCGGATAACGCCCTCAACAGCTTCGGTATTGTTTTCGAGCTCGTCAAAGTCCTTTCCCGTGACCATTATGATGATGTTATTCAGAAACATCTTCTGATTCTTTGACCGCAGATCATCAAGCAGCTCCTCGGCTTCGACCAACGAATGTTTCAGGTCTTCGTTGATAACGTCGGAGGTGTAGCCGGACTGTATCGCCTTTTTCTCCGCCTGCAGCTTGTTCGCGCGCATTGAGGTTAGCTGATGATTTACGATTTTCAGCGCCTTGTAGGGGTCAACCGGAGCGATATTCACGGAAACCATAACGTCAAGGTTCGTGTTTGTAATATCCGTCAGCAGCGTATCTTTCAGACTTGCCGGCAAGTCCTTGATGAACATTGTTCTCGCGTACTTGTCACCCCACATGAAATAGTCCTTTTTGAACTCAAAGTAATCGGGGCAGCAGTAAGCTCTTTCTGAGCCGCGTGTGAAGTCGTCCTGATTGAATACCGGTATCTTCTCATCAACGTTTCTGAAAATATCCTTTAACATCACCACGCGCTCATTGGAGGTGAGTGGAGTAACGATAGAGCCTATCTTCTTGAAAGCGTTGTAGAGGTCGATGTCAATAGTATTGAACTTTGCCCTTGCACTTTCGAGATCAGCCGCCTGCACGGAAACAGTCAGATACTTATTTCTGATGATACCGTTCTGTCCCTGCTCCATCTTCTCGACCAGCATTTTGTTATATACATCAATGTAGTGGTCGAAGCTGTCACCCTTGTGTTTCAGCAGGACCATATCATCGAAATCCGCTTTATTGACGCGGTTATTGTGGACGGTTATCTGTATTTCGGCATTGGTATCGAAGCTGTTGAGCACCGAGCAATAGCCGAGGAAGATACCCTCCTGTTCCTCCTGCTTTGCGATAGCGTAATTCACATCTTCAAACTTGTAGGTCTTGCTGTACTTGTTTTCATCGACAAGAAAGATGTAATCATCGCAGACCCGGAGATACGGGATAGTTTTCTGCGTAGTGCGCGGAACCGTGCGCTTTTTCTTAACGACCTTCTTTTTGGACTTTTTCTTTTTGCCCTTATTCAGTCGTGCCGCGTCGCGTTCCTTCGCAGACAGTCCCTCATCAGCTTCATCGGGAGACTTTTTCTTCTTGAAATGCATGAACGCCCCAGCCGCCGCAGCCGCGCCCAAAGCACCGACCAACAGAAACGCAGCGCCCCCGACTGCCCCGTAATCCTCGGAAACAATCGTTTCGTCTGTGACTTCTGTTACAGCTCCGGTCTCCGTGACAGGTTCGGTATCTGTTACAAGCGGCAGCGTCGTTTCCGCTGTTGTAGTAGTATCTGAAACAACAGTTTCGACAACCGCTTCTGTCACATCTTCCGAAACATCAGTCAGATACCGCTCCTGCGTATCGGGCGAAACCGCTGTTTCGGTTCGCAAGGCTTCACCGTCACCTGCTTCTGTTCCTGCGGTGACGGGTTCTTCTTTCTCCGAAAAAGAGCTTTTTTCAGCTCGCTGTTCTTCCGCGACTTCATTATGTACCTCCGTAATTGTAGTGGTCGTTTCAGCGCTCGATCCCGCAGCAGTCACGGTCTTATGCGTCCTTGCCGCCGTGCTGTGTATCTCTGTTTCATCAGGAGCGGAAACCGGGCTTGAAACAACCGGTATTGTATTCTTCTCCATTCAACATTTCCTTTCTGAAGTCACGCTTTATCGTGACTTCCAGAGCTTCTTTGAAAGTCTTTTTATTACCGATTTTTCTTCCTTTGCAGCTATTTCCTCCTGCAATTCCTCCGCTATATATTTCTTGCGGAGATCAGCGAACACAGGCTCATAGGAATAGACCCTTTTCTGCGGGAAGAAATAAAAGTAGAAAAACTCGACCGCGAACTGTTCAAAGAACATATCATTGTACTTGAAAAATCCTGCCAGCATGAGCGGTGCGGCAATCAGTATCACAAGCCATGATACCATTTCCTGCGGTATGAAATTTCTGCCGAAGATATACAGCGGAACACATATCAGCAGTGCAACACCGGCACATATACATTGCCGCAGCGTCAGACCGAAGAACAGCTTTTCGCGGTAGTTTTTGATCTCCTTCGGTATGCGTATCTCAATCATATTTTAGTCATTCCCCCATTCCTCGCCCTCGTGGATCTTTTCATATTTTGTGACAGCCCTCGATATGCTGAAACCGCTTAATATCCCGGCACTCAGCACAGCGAGAACTATGCAGCCCATAACCATTGGAAACACCTCCTGTCATTATCACTTGAGCATCACCTTATAAGATTCCGCTTCGGGTATATACTCAACAAACACACTCGGTTCAAAACTCATAACATCACGGAGCTGTTCAAAGTTAAATATGTATGCCTCATGACCTCTGCGAATCTCCGAAAGCGTATCATTCACAAGCGCAACATAGTAGTAATCCATTGTCGGTATCTTATCGTCATACGGTATCTTGCTCTTTACCGGACTCCGCTTGAGCTTCTTATCCTTGCTGGGAACAACTGTTTCGAGCAAGGCATCAACCACATACTCCATGAAATCGTCCATATCTTCCGGGACGAAATCCTCGCAAGCAACACGTTTACCGCACTTGTAGCTGCACTGAGAACAGTCGTGCTCTATCTTCGCTTTCATAAGGTCATTGTGCAAATTCATTTTAATTTCCTCCGTGTGTTGTTATCTCTTGTTTACAGCGTTTCAGCCGTTGCTTCTTCGCTCTCGCAGTCCGCGTATTCAGCGGCTCTCTTTTTGAGAACCGCCGCGCGAACCGCAAATACTGTACTTGTTACTGCTGCGGCAGCACCCACCGCCGCGATAATTATTGTTATGATCTTTCTCATGTTATCAACCTCCTGTTGTCCATTCTATGATTTTATATATCGTGTAACCGAGTCCCAACAGCCCGCTTATGATAAATGTGAGAGGGTACAGATCTTCCTGCGTTATTTTCATAGGCACACCCCTCTCATTATGCACCTACCGCTTGTCTTGCCCATTGTCCGCTCTTTGCCACACCGAGCGCCAGCGCCAATGCCGTTATCGTAATTCCCATACTGTCCGTGCCGCCGAGAAGATCGGCAACCTGTGAAAATGCGTAGAACATTACTACAACCACAAGTCCCTGTATGCAGACCGCCGCGTAGCTCTTTATGAAAGCCTTTGCGCTGTCATGCCAGCCTTCCGCAGCAAATGTCGCAAGCGGTATCGGAGAAATAACGGTATATACGATAATTTCAAACAATCTGCCGATAAGAATAAGGTTAATTACCCAGCAAGCACCAAGTAAAATAAAGTATGTCGGCATTGTTTCAATATACTTGAACAAGTAATTCAGATTAAGGAACCCGGGATCCGTCGGTTCTTTTATTATAGCGTCCACAGTGAACTGTGACAGGAATCCGTAGTTATCCTGCGTAAGCTGCGTCGCTATAGCATTAAAGCCATTGTAAATGATTCCCATGATACCACGCGCGTTCTCAACTATTACTTTCGCCATAACGAATTTGAAAACGAGCTTGAATACCTGTTCATAAGACTGTATCTTTAGCAGCATCGCTTCATTGCAAAGCTCAATGAAAAAGAACATCGTGACAAGAACCAGCGCAACACCCTCAATAGCAGACATCGCGGTATCCACAACTCTGATACTGCTGTCAAAGGGATTTATGGTAAGAGCTTTCACCGCGTTATAGAAAGTGAAATTTATCACATCAAGCCAGTCACGCACCCATTGCTCTACCGTTGCCCATTCTATCAATTATCGTCAGCTCCTTCCCCTGTTTCCGTACCGGGCAGGCATCATGCCCACCCGCGGAAACAATGTGATTTAAGCCTTGAACATATCGTATGCCTTAGCTACTGCGAAAACGATGAAGCCGGACGCAAGGCACATAAGTCCTCTTGTCTTACCGTCGGCGGAATCGTCCTTGAAGCCCATTGCGAACTGCACCGCGCCGATGAACCCGATAACAAGACCGATACGAGCCACCCAATCAACGATGAACTCAACGACCGTGTTGAAGGTCTCTACACCTTCTCCGCCGCCGGTTCCTGCAGCAAAGCAGGTAACGCCCATAACAGACATTGCCATATACGCAGCGGTAAGACCGGTTGTGATCCTTCTGATAGCGCGTGCAGTTCTCGCGTCACGCTGCTTATCGGTGAGCTTGCAGGCAGGAGCCCAATC
>JAFVBZ010000131.1 GCA_017479645.1 Ruminiclostridium sp.
ACGGTATTTTTATGTTCTGCTGTATTCGGGCAGCTGCCCTCGATCTCATAGCAGTCTTTATGCATAGGAGCACCGCAGTCCGGACAATATATCTTCACATCGTCGCCGTCAAACCTGTCACCGCAGATTATGCACCTTTCGTCATTGTTATCCATTAAAAAGTCCTTTCAGTAAGCTCTTTTCTGTTCCAAAACAATATACTGTTATATTATACCACATTTGTTTGGATTTTGCAAGTCCGCAAAACGATAAAACGGCAATATCCGTCTTTCTGACATGAATATTGCCGTTTAAACTATGCAGTTATGCTGTGTTCCTTCCATTTTCCGCTTCTGTAACGCAGATAACTCATAAGTCCGGTTATGAACCATGTAAGTCCCGATGTTGCCCATACAGCCCAGCACCCGATCTCCGGTATCATTGCGAGAACTGTGGCGAATCCTATACGCCCTATTACCTCAACGATACCGTTGAACATCGCGTATCCCACGTCTCCGGAACCATTCAGAAGTCCTCTTGTGGTATGTATCGTTCCGAGGAACAGGTAGAAGCAGGCGGAAAGTTTAAGTGCCGTTCCGCCGATACTGATAACGTCCGCATCATTTACAAATACCGAAACTATAAGTTCACTTATCAGCATAAATACACCAAGCATCACAACGGCAAATACCGCCATAGCTATCATTGACTTCCTGTAACCTCTGATACAGCGGTCAAGCCTCCCGGCACCGAGATTCTGACCTGTGAATGTAGATAAAGCGGTGCTCAGCGAGATGAAAGGCTGCTGTATAAGCTGCTCAACGCGCATCGTTGTAGCATACGAAGCGATTACCGTGTCACCGAACATATTCGCCGTTCTTTGGAGATATATCATTGAAACCGAGATAAAAGCGTTCTGAAGCGCTATCGGCACGCCTTTGGCAACACAGTTCCACGCGATAGCCTTATCAAACCTTGCATTCTCTTTCCCTATCCTGAACTGCGGAAATTTCAGAAATGCGAAGATAATGCTGCCCGCAGCGGAGACAGCCTGAGCGGTAATTGTCGCAAGAGCTGCGCCGTTCACTCCCATACCGAAAACTATAACAAAAAGCAGGTCAAGACCCACATTCAGCACACTTGCCACGATCAGAAATATCAGAGGTACAGAGGAATTGCCGAGCGCACGCATTACAGCATTTATCCAGTTATATGCAGCAACCGCTACAGTTCCCGCACAGGCTATCTGCATATACCATACCGCTGTATCAAATATGGTATCCGGTGTTTCAAGGATATGCAGCATTGTCGGGGCAAGCAGAACTGAAACTGCCGTTAGTATAATGCCGAAGAACAGTATCACATACGAGGAATTGGCAATGAGCTTTTTGACATAATCCTCGTTTCCCGCACCGAAATGCTGGGCTATAAGTATTCCCGTACCTACCGAAAGACCTATGCAGAGCGTATAGAACAGGAATGTCATAGATCCGGTTGCGCCGACAGCCGCAAGGGCGTTGCTTCCGAGATATTGACCGACTATAATTGAATCGACGATATTATAGAACTGCTGGAAAAGGTTTCCGAGCAGCAGAGGCAGAGTGAATGTGATTATGATCCGGAATTCGCTTCCTTCGGTCATATTTTTTGTATATTTAGCCATTTCTTAACCTTTCATAGAAAGCTTTATCCTGTTATTATATCACTTTTTCCGCCTTTGTCAATAGCTGAAACAGAAAAGACCTGTTCCGTTTTACCGGAAACAAGTCTTTCTGTTAATATAAAAGGAGTTCCTATGGTTAGAAATCTTACTTGATAGCCGCAAAGCCCTTTTCGAGGTCTGCGATTATATCGTCGATATGCTCTGTACCGATCGAAAGACGAATAGTGCTCTGCTTAATGCCCTGATCCGCAAGTTCTTCATCGGTGAGCTGGCTGTGGGTGGTTGTTGCGGGGTGTATCACAAGGGACTTGACATCTGCAACATTCGCAAGAAGAGAGAATATTTCAAGATTGTCGATAAACTTGTGAGCTTCAGCCTGACCGCCCTTGATATCGAATGTGAATATGCTTCCTCCGCCGTTCGGGAAGTATTTCTGATAAAGCTCGTGATCCGGGTGATCCGGCAGCGAGGGGTGATTTACTTTCTCAACAAGCGGATGCTTGGAAAGATATTCAACGACTTTCTTTGTATTCTCGGCATGACGTTCAAGACGGAGCGAAAGCGTTTCTGTACCCTGTAAGAGCAGGAATGCAGCAAAAGGCGAGATAGTTGCACCCTCATCACGGAGAAGAATAGCTCTGATGTATGTAACGAATGCAGCAGGACCTACAGCATCGGCAAAAGAAATACCATGATAGCTGGGATTCGGAGCAGCGATAGGTGCATACTTACCGCTTGCCTTCCAATCGAACTTACCGGAATCAACTATAACGCCGCCGAGAGTGGTTCCGTGACCGCCGATAAACTTTGTAGCGGAATGCACTACTATATCAGCACCATGCTCGATAGGACGGATAAGATAAGGCGTACCGAAAGTGTTGTCAATTACAAGCGGAAGACCATGCTTGTGGGCGATCTCCGCTATTGCGTCGATATCCGGAATATCGCTGTTCGGGTTACCGAGAGTCTCAAGGTAGATTGCTTTGGTGTTAGGCTGGATAGCGTTCTCAACCTCCGCAAGGTTGTGCGCATCAACGAATGTGGTTTTGATGCCATACTGCGGGAGTGTGTGTGCAAGGAGATTGTAAGAACCGCCGTAAATGGTTTTTTGTGCTACGATATGTTCGCCTGCGTAAGCGAGAGCCTGTATCGTATATGTGATAGCAGCTGCGCCGGAAGCTACGGCGAGTGCTGCAACACCGCCCTCGAGAGCGGCGATTCTCTTCTCAAATACGTCTTGTGTGGAATTTGTAAGTCTGCCGTAGATGTTGCCGGCGTCTGCAAGTCCGAAACGTGCCGCAGCGTGTGCGGAATTCTTGAATACATAAGATGTTGTTGCGTAGATCGGCACCGCTCTTGCATCAGAAGCGGGATCGGGCTGTTCCTGTCCTACATGGAGCTGTAATGTTTCAAATTTATAGTTTGACATAATAAATACTTCCTTTCAAAATCGGGCTTTTAGCCGTAAGTTTAGTTAATGTTGTTTTGTTTGTTCGCGTTTTTTCAGTCAACAACATCGGCACATTCGTCCGAACCGGAAGTTGGCTCTTACAAGCCTTTCAAAAATGTTCTGCATATTCCCTCCAAATTATATCTGTTTAGTAGGTTATGTGTGTATTATATCATACTTTTCCTATCTTGTCTATAGGCTTAATAAAATTTTTTTGATTTTTTTTATTTCTGCATCGTTTTTGCGAATGAAGCGCCAATTACCCTTTTTACACCCGCATTCTTAAGCGCTTTAGCTGCATTTTCCAGTGTACTTCCGGTTGTACAGAGATCATCGATCAAAAGTATGCTTTTACCCGTAATATCACCGGCTTTATGTGATACTGAAAACGCATCAGCTACGTTTTCCCTTCTCTCCGACGCATTCTTAATACTTTTCTGCATCTTGGTTTCTTTGCTCTTTATAAGAACATTCTTATACGGAACATTCATCAGAAATCTGAGTTCTTTAGCGATAAGCTCAGTCTGATTATAACCGCGTTCAGACATAGTCTTATCCGAAACAGGAACCGGAACTATCAGATCAAGTCCGTCAAAAAGTCCGTTTTCTTTCAACGCCGTGTATATACCGCAGGCAAAGGCATAATAAGAGTTCCCGTCCGGATTTTTCTTGAATTCAAGAATTGCCGGGCGGACCGGATCCTCATAAACACAGTATGCGGCAAATCCGTCTGTGTACGGTATCTGAATACTGCCGGAAAACCTTATGATACGGCTTTTACAGCTTTCGCAGAAATCAGCGTCATAAGGAATAGCCTTCTTGCAGCACGGACATATATTCGGATAAAGCCAGTCAATAATATACCTGTATATCCTGTGCAGTTTTGGTCTGTCAATCTTCATCGTTATAATAGTAAACGGCGGGCATTGCTGTCCGCCGCCGTGATCAGTTATCAGAACTTGTCTTCTTCATTTTCGTTCCACGAATAAAGCTTGCGTATCTCAGCACCTACTTTTTCAAGCTGATGCTCGCTCTGAATACGTCTGCATGCATTGAAGTGCGAACGTCCCATCTTATTTTCCATGATCCAGTTGCGTGCGAATGTATATTGAAACTATGAGCGAACATAAGAACCTTGCCTGCGGTCAGGTTGGGCTTGATGTTCTCCTGGTAAAGTGCAGCCTGCTTTTCATCGTTGATAAGTATCATAATTATATCGGCTCTCTTGGCTGTCTTAAAAGCTGTAAAAACTTCAAATCCAGCCTCTTCAGCCTTCTTCCGGGACTTGCTTCCCTCGTAAAGGCCGATCATAACCTTCACGCCGCTGTCCTTGAGGTTGAGTGCATGAGCGTGACCCTGGCTTCCGTAGCCGATTACAGCAACAGTCATTCCGTCAAGTACAGAAAGATTACAGTCAGATTATATATAACAGTTTTGCCATTATGATTACTGCCTTTTTCTTTTTATAATGACAATGAAGCGCTGCCGCGTTGGATCGCAACCGTACCGGTTCGTACAATCTCCTTTATTCCGTACGGACGGAGAAGTTCCTCGAATGTCCTTATCTTATTACTGTAATCGGATAGCTCAAGAGTTATGGTGTTTACGGAGATATCGGATATCTTAGCCTCCGTTATCTTCGCAATTGAAATAAGCTCCGCACGCTGTGCCGGGGTACAGTTGACTTTCACAAGCACAAGTTCTCTTGTGAGGAGCTCGCTTTCGTTCACAGCACGGACTTTTATAACATCTATCAGCTTGTTCAGCTGTTTGAGGATCTGTTCAAGCGTATAATCGTCACCGTCGGCAACAATCGTTATGCGTGACACATTTTCGTCTGCCGTTACACCTACGGCAAGACTGTCGATGTTATACGCTCTCCGCGCAAACAGACCTGCCACTCTTGCAAGTACGCCAGCGTGGTTTTCTACAAGGACTGAAATAGTATGTTTCATATTATCGTCCTTTCTTCTTTATCAACTATTACCTGGAGCAGATATGGCTTTTCAGATGCAAGCATATTGCCTATCGCTTTCTCTGCCTGTGAAATATCGGTAACGTTCTCCGCCTTGATACCGTAAGCCTGTGCGATTATGTCAAAACTCGGACTGCCTGTAAGATCAACCCCGATCTCACGGTTCATATAGAGATCGTCCTGAAGCTCCTTTACCATTCCAAGCGCAGTGTTCACAAAAACTACGATCTTTACGTTAATATCATGCTGCACCGCAGTCGCAAGCTCCATAAACTGCATCTGAAGGCTTCCGTCTCCGCAGAGAGCAATGACCGTACGCTCCGGGAAGGCTTTTTTTGCGCCGATAGCTGCCGGGAGAGAATATCCCATTGTTCCCATTCCGCCCGCAGTCATAAATCTTCCGTTGCCTGTAAGGAAGATGTTATTTGCAGTCCAGATCTGGTTCTGACCGACATCGGCAACGATAACACTGTCCTCCGGTATCTGACGATTCAGTTCTTCAATGAAAAGCTTCGGGCATACTGTACCCTTCTTTGTTTCGGGAATCGCGCTCTTCTCATTCTTGATAACTGTAAGCTCGCTTACCCATTCCTCATGCTTCATTTCCGGAACAATACCGATAAGCTGCGTTAGTATTTTCTTGATATCGCCTACGACCGGCGTATTTACATCAACATTTTTTCCAATCTCGGCTGGGTCTATATCTATATGGATAATTACGGTTCCGCTCGTTTTTTCGAGGGCAACTACCGCACGGTCACCCATTCTCGCACCGAGAAGTATAAGCAGATCACACCGTGATACCGCGTAATTTGCAGCCTTTACCCCGTGCATACCCATCATTCCGAAATACAGCTTGTCGTTCATATCGATATTACTTAAGCCCATCATCGTATTTATGACGGGTATGTCACATTTATGAACGAGTTCGGCAAGTTCTTTCTTAGCACCGGACAGGAAAACACCGCCGCCTGCGCATATAAGAGGACGACTGGCTTTATCTATCGCGTCCGCAACACGCTTTATCTGAAGCTTGTTGCCTTCTGTTGTGGGCTTATATGAACGTATCTCGACCTTATCCGGGTACAAGAACTTCGTCTCCATAAGCTGAACGTCCATAGGAACATCTATAAGAACAGGTCCGGGACGCCCGGTCTCTGCTATATAGAAAGCCTTTTTTATTACATCACATATTGTATCGGGATCTTTTACAATATAGCTGTGTTTTACAAACGGCTCCGCGGAACCGGTGATATCCGCCTCCTGGAATACATCTCGTCCTATCTGATCGGAATTTACCTGCCCGGTTATCGCAACTATCGGGATGCTGTCCATATATGCGGTAGCGATAGAGGTAATAAGATTAAGAGCGCCGGGACCGGATGTAGCGATACAGACGCCGGCTTTCCCGGTCATTCGTGCGTATCCGCTTGCGGCGTGACCGCCGTTTACCTCATGACGAACGAGGATATGCTCAATACCGGAAGAAATAAGCTCATCGTAAAACGGGCAGATAGCCGCACCGGGGTAACCGAAGACGTGCCTGACACCCTCGGCTTTCAGACATTCTACCATCGCCCTTGCTACTGTCATTGTATTCTCGGACAAACCTATCACCCCAATGTAAACAAATTAAAAATAATACAGACCCGCAGATCACTTCTTAACGGGAAGTCTTATAACTGTTTTCAACTGTCCCGGATCGGTCTTTCTCGGGTCGCTCAGATATATTTCGTGATGTATGCGCTTTTCCGTAATATCCACAGAATAACCGTTTTCTGAAATGAATCTGTGCATTGCTTCTACCGTTTCCGGTTCGTCGTCATAAGAGCCGATATGCATACACTGTACACAAAGTCCCTCTGTATATGTAAAGAACTCCGCTTTTGAGAAGTCGGATTTCTTCTTTGCCGAAGCTTCCCGTACAGCCCAGTCAAAATCTGATTCTGTTACAAAATCCGGAAGTCTTATCATCGATACCCATTCAAATTTATCTTTACGGGTATAGTCAATTCCGTCAATGTCTTCCTGCTGCCATAAACCTTCGAGCGGAGGAACGACATAATCGAAATAACCTTCTATCCGACGATCTCCCTTTTTGCTCATTTTTATGGTGTACGATACTCCGTAAAGTATATCCAAGGCTTTCCGGTATTCACCATCTTCCGAGTTAGGGTCACCTTTTCCGCGGACCGACACGAAATTCATCGCCGGAACATCAATAATCGACGGTTTAGTCTTCGGAATATAGAATTCCTTGTATTCTTTCTTAAAATCAAACGGCATAACTCACCTTAAAACAAATTATTGTTATTATACTACATAACTGATGCTAAATCAAGCCTTTACAGCCATTTTACCACGGCTTAACCGTTCCGACTATCTCTGAAAGATCATTTATACCGTTATCTTCCATATACTTTTCAAGTCCGTCTATGACTTTGAGCGGAGAAAACGGATCTGTAAATATCGCCGTACCCATTTGCACTGCCTTTGCACCCGCCATCATCATTTCAACTGCGTCTTCCCATGTTGTAATACCGCCCATTCCGACTACGTCTATGTTCACGGCATTGGCGACTTGCCATACCATGCGGACGGCTACCGGGAATATAGCCGGACCGGAAAAACCGCCGACGTTGTTGTGCAATACGGGTCTGCGGGTCTTAATATCAATTCTCATACCGAGAAGCGTGTTTATAAGGGAAATGCAGTCCGCACCCTCGGCTTCGACAGCCTTCGCAATATCGGTAACGCTTGTGACATTTGGAGTGAGCTTTACCATTATCGGCTTCTTCGTAACTGCACGGACAGCTTTAGTGACAGATGCGGCACCTTCACAGGTCGTTCCCCAAGTTGCTCCGCCCTGCTTTACGTTCGGACAGGAAATATTCAGTTCGATCATATCAACATCGGTAGCATCAAGCTTTTCCGCAGCCGCAGTATAGTCTTCTATGACAGCGCCGGCAAGATTTGCGATTATAACATTTCCGTTCTTTTTAAGCTCCGGCAGATACTTGTTGATAAATACATCAACTCCGGGATTCTGCAATCCCACAGAGTTCAGCATTCCGGCAGTCGTCTCGGCTATACGCGGAGGAAGATTTCCCGCTTTCTCCTTAATTGTAGTACCTTTGCAGGAGATACCGCCGAGTCTGTTAAGCGGGTAAAGAGGTGTATAATCCTCACCGAAACCGTATGTTCCGGAAGCTGCGATAACCGGGTTCGGGAATGTAATACCCGCAACCTTTACAGAAAGATCTTTACTCAAAACAGCACCTCCCCTGCATTGAATACGGGTCCGTCCTTGCATACACGAAGCAGCTTTTCTTCCCCGTTCCTGTTTATCCTTGCAACACAGCCCACGCAGGCTCCGACACCGCAGCCCATGCGCTCTTCAAGCGATACTTCGCAGAAGACGCCATACTGCTTTGTAAGCTCTGCCACCGCGCCGAGCATTCTTGTGGGGCCGCATGAAAATACGGCTCTTATATCACCCTTTTCAAGCTCACGTTTCAGCGGTCCTGTAACTATTCCCTTTTCGCCGACGCTTCCGTCATCAGTGCAGATGATAAACTCATCGCAGACAGTACGGAACTCTTTTTCGAGAATGATATTACCGTAGCTTCTGAAACCGAGAACAGCAGTAATATGTTTCAGCTGTTTTGCAGTTTCCAGAAGCGGAGGACCTCCTATACCCCCTCCGACTACGATAACTCTGCCGTTCTCGGATACCGATGACAGCGAGTATCCGTTACCGAGAGGAGCAATCATATCTATCATATCGCCCTCGTTGAGCCGTGCTATTGCTTCAGTTCCATGTCCCTTTACAAGAAAAACAACACGAATATCGCCGTTATCTTTGTCTATCTCACATATCGAGATAGGTCTGCGCAGAGTAAATCCGGGCGCAAGAATATGGACGAACTGCCCGCAATGTGCAAGTTCGGCAGCTTCCGGGCAATGTATCGTGAACGAATATATATTCTCGGCAAGACATCGTTTGCCGACGATCTTATATTCTCCGCATTTGTATGACATAAGCGTACCTCTCAGTCCTCAACAATGTACTTTTCTTTTTTATCCTCGGTTTGCAGTCTTTCCTGCTCGCTGTCACTAAGGGCAGAAAGCCGCATTTTTGTGAATATGATGATGCAGACTATGATAAGAGCATCAATGATAAGCTGCGCCGAAAAGCTTACTGTCCGCATCATTATAGCCGATAGATGCAGATAGCATACCTCTCCGAGCGCTATAAGCAGCACCAGTCTTACGCAGGAGATGCAGGTGTCGATGATATTGCAGTATCGCACCGCATTATTCTCGGTTATACAGAGCTTTTCGGGTTTTTTCTTATTACGGAATATCAGAACGAACGAAGCCGCAAATATTGCTGCTCCTACTGCTGCCCATATAAGCAGCGGTCTCCAGTCAAACATAGACATATCGGCATCTGTGCGGTTAAGGCTTTTAAGCTTGTCGATATCCATCGCGCAAAGATATATCACATACCCGATATACGCAAGTGCGCCGAGTGAAACTATATCAACAACTATCTGCGCAGCCGTGTATCTTCGTTTGAAGCTGTATTCGCCGACTTTCATTGAAAAACTCCTTTTATATCTTTGTTATATCAACCATTTCGACATCGTCGATGCTCTTTTTCATCTCGATGCACTTGACAAGAGCTTCCGCTGTATCTACGGAAGTAAGGCAGGCAATCGAGCGTTCAACAGCCTTTCTGCGCATCTTTACACTGTCGCGCGCAGGAGAACGTCCTGTCTCGGAAGTGGAAATAACGTAGTTTATCTCACCGCTCTCAAGAAGCGACATAATATTGGGTTCCTGCTTTTCACTTACGCGGTATGTGAAGTTCGTCGCTATCATATTCCGGATAAGAGTCGATGCTGTACCGCTCGTTGCGTAAATATCAAATCCGAGCTGTTCAAACCTGCTCGCTATCTCGATTATCTCCGGCTTGTCCTCATTACGGACAGAGAACAGCACACCGCCCTTGTCGTACATCTTGAATCCTGCTGCGATAAGACCCTTGAACAGCGCAGCTTCAAATGTATGTGCAATACCGAGACACTCGCCCGTAGATTTCATTTCCGGTCCCAGCTGTGTATCGACATCATGCAGCTTCTCAAAGCTGAACACAGGCACCTTTACCGCGACATAGTTACCTACCGGATAAAGACCGGACGGAAGTCCCTGCTCTTTAAGAGAATGCCCCATCATTATCTTTGTAGCGATATCCACCATCTGAACGCCGGTAACCTTTGAAATATAAGGTACTGTACGGGACGAGCGAGGATTTACCTCTATAACGTAAACCTCATTGTTATAAACAACATACTGGATATTGACAAGACCGATAACATTCAGTGCTTTTGCAAGTCTTTCAGTATATGCAACGATGACCCTCTTTACACGGTCAGTAAGCGTCTGCGCGGGATAAACGGAGATGCTGTCTCCGGAATGCACGCCGGCACGCTCGATATGCTCCATAATACCGGGGATAAGGAAGTCTGTACCGTCGCAGATAGCATCTACTTCAACTTCCGTTCCCATAAGATACTTGTCGATCAGCACAGGATTTTCAAGCTCATGCGCGGTGATTATCTGCATATATTCTGTAACATCACTGTCGCAGT
>JAFVBZ010000132.1 GCA_017479645.1 Ruminiclostridium sp.
GATTGCAAAGCTTGTTGAGGGCGAGATCCCGGACGCTATGACAGAGAACCGCGTGAACGATATGCTCCGCGAATGGGAATACAGAAACAGATACGCCGGTGTAACGATCAAGGATTACCTCAAGTACACAGGTCTTACAATGGATCAGTTCAGAGCTACATTCAAGGAGCCTGCAGCTACACAGGTAAAGCTCAGACTTGCGCTTGAAAAGATCGCTGAACTCGAGAACATCGAAGTATCCGAGGAAGAGCTCGAGAAGCAGTACCAGGAGCTTGCAGACGAGCATAAGCAGGATATCGCGAAAGTCAAGGAACTCATCTCCACCGAGAGCCTTACTCAGGATATCAAGGTTGAAAAGGCATTCAAGTTCGTAAAGGAAAATGCCGAGATCACCGAAAAGGCAGAATAATCACACTTAAACAGAAAGGTAAGGGGAACATCAATGGATTATATGAGTCTTGTGCCAACGGTCATTGAACAGACAGGAAGAGGCGAGCGTGCCTACGATATCTATTCAAGACTTCTCAATGACAGGATCGTTATGCTTAACGAGGAGGTAAACTCTGTTACGGCAGGTCTCGTTGTCGCACAGCTCCTCTTCCTTGAAGGTCAGGATCCGGAGAAGGATATCTGCCTGTATATCAACAGCCCCGGCGGATCTATCACCGACGGTATGGCGATATACGACACCATGAACTATATCAAGTGCGATGTTTCCACTATCTGTATGGGAATGGCAGCTTCAATGGGCTCCTTCCTGCTTGCAGCCGGCGCAAAGGGCAAGAGACTTGCCCTGCCGAACAGCGAGATAATGATACACCAGCCTCTCGGCGGAACGGGAAGAGTCCAGGCTTCCGATTTCGAGATACACGCAAAGCACATCGTCGCTATCAAGCAGAAGATGAACAGAATGTACTCCGAAATGACAGGACAGCCCGTAGAGGTCATCGAGAGAGATACTGACCGCGACAACTTCATGACTGCGCAGGAAGCTCTCGAATACGGACTGATAGATAAGGTAATAGACAAGAGATAACGGGTGACTGCCCGCAGAAAGGAATATTCCCATTATGCTAAGATGCAGTTTTTGCGGTAAATCCGACGATAAGGTAGCGAGAATGCTCTATTCCAATAACGCCGCTATCTGCAGCGAGTGCGTCTCCACCTCTTACCGTATGCTGCTGGACGAGGGCGATATCGCGGAGATAACGCTCCCGAAGAAGCGCACTGCTCCCCAGCAGAAGCGCTATTTCGGCGAACCGAACAGCGCTGTGAAGCCCGCAGAGATAAAGGCTGTGCTCGATCAGTACATCATCGGACAGGAAGAGGCGAAGAAAACTCTCTGCGTGTCCGTTTACAACCACTATAAGAGAACTCTCGCAAATGACGAGGGCAACAGGGGCATCGAGCTTCAGAAGAGCAATGTTCTTCTGCTCGGACCTACCGGTGTCGGCAAGACTATGCTTGCACAGACGCTTGCAGGCGTGCTTCATGTGCCTTTCGCTATCGCGGACGCGACTACGCTCACACAGGCGGGCTATGTCGGCGAGGACGTTGAGAACGTGCTTTTAAGGCTCATTCAGGCTGCCGATTACGATATCGAAGCCGCGGAGCACGGTATCATCTACATCGACGAGATCGACAAGATCTCCCGCCGCTCCGAAAACACTTCGATAACCCGTGATGTAAGCGGCGAGGGCGTTCAGCAGGCATTGCTGAAGATCGTCGAGGGAACGGTGTCCAATGTTCCTCCCCAGGGCGGAAGAAAGCACCCGAACCAGGAGTTCATTCAAATCAACACCAAGAATATCCTCTTCATCTGCGGCGGTGCGTTCGACGGCATCGACAAGACTATCTCCGCGCGCATCAATTCCTCTGCACTCGGTTTCGGAGCAGAGATCAATATAAAGAATGAGAATTCGCTCACAAAGCTGTTACATTCGGTTGAACCGGACGATCTTGTAAAGTACGGCATTATCCCCGAGCTTGTAGGACGTCTTCCGGTCATCGCGGTGCTTGACGAGCTGGACGAGGACGCACTCATCAAGATACTCGTTGAGCCCAAGAACGCTATCGTAAAGCAGTACAGCTACCTGTTCAGCCTTGACGGCGTTGAGCTTGAGATCGAAAAGGAAGCGCTCCGTGAGATAGCTAAGAAGTCTATTGCCCGCAAGACAGGTGCAAGAGGACTGCGCACGATACTTGAATCGCTGCTCAACGATATTATGTTTGAAGCGCCGAGCGATGATTCGATCGTAAAGGTCATCATAAGTGAGAAGTGCGTCAAGGGCGAGGAAGCTCCCGAGATCATTCACGGCGAGAAGAAACAGCTTTCTCCCAAAAAGCAGGAACCGGCGATAAAGAAACGCGCTGCCGCAAATTAAACAAAATAGATTGTTAAAAATTGGCAATTGTGCCTATTGAAATTACACCTCAGTTACGCTATAATATAATCACAGGGATGAAGGAGGTGCTTTTATGGACGGGTTGACAAACCTTATGGCTACGATGTCAATGAGTATATCTCAGTCGAATGTAGCGTCCCAGGCTTCCATTGCTATGCTGAAAAACGCAATGAATACGGACGAAGCGGCAAGTGCGAAGCTTATGCAAAGCATTTCGCAAGCCACACCGTCTGCGGACGGACGTGGGGCTCTCATGGATGTAAGAGCGTAAAAGGTGTCGGAAGAGCTCCGACAGACATCTAAGACGGATCGTAAGATTCGTCTTTTTTATTTTTCTGCTTGACAAACCGCGAACGGCATGGTATAATTGATACGAACAAAATGTGTGTAATGCAGGAGGCGCTTATGACATTCAACGAAAAGCTTAAGAAAGCAAGAAAAAACAAGTCTCTTACACAGGCGGAACTTGCCGAAAAGATCGGTGTTACCGCGAGAAGCGTGCAGAATTATGAGTTGGGCGCAAGATACCCGAAACGCGATATCCTTGCGAGAATATGCAAGGTGCTCGGTGTGCGCATCGAAACCCTTGTCGGGAGCGATGATTTCCTCGGTATCGTAGAAGCGGAGGACGGCGCAAAAGGCGTTGCTTCCGCAAAAGAACTGCTCAGCTGTGCGGGAGCTCTGTTCGCAGGCGGAGAGCTGTCCGAAGAGGACAAGGATAAGGTGATGCTCGCGCTTCAGAAGATATACTGGAAAGAAAAAGAGAAGAATATGATGTAAGGCGGTAAAGGCTTTGAACAGTGAACAGATACACTCGATCGTCCGAAGAATAATAAAAGAGAACCGCACAAGCAATCCGTTTTCTCTTGCGCGTTCTCTCGGCATTGATGTTGACTGCGCCGATCTCGGCGAACTAAAGGGCTTTTACGTCGTTTACGGTACCGGACGCTACATCGTTCTCAACCAGAATCTCAGCGAGCGTATGACAAGGGTAGTTCTTGCCCATGAGATCGGGCATGACACCCTGCACCGGGATATCGCGGCAAACGGGGGAATGGGTGAGAGCAGCTTCTTCGATATGACCAGCAAGCCGGAGCGTGAAGCCAATATCTTTGCCGCGGAACTGCTTATCCCGGACGAAGAGATGACCGATCTCGGGGAACAGGGGCATACGATAGAAGAAGCGGCTTCTGTGATCGGCGTTCATACCCAGGTGGCAATGATAAAAGCACGTTCGATGCAGGAACGCGGTTTTGGCATAAATGTGCCGTATATAACGAACGATCTTTTCAAAGGCGCATGACGCGTGATACAAGGCGGTAAATGCCGAAACCTGCACAGGCTCCGGCTGTGTTCAGCATGACATCGTCGATGTCGCAGCTTCCGAGAAGCGTGAACATCTGCGTAAGCTCGATAATGCAGATCGTCAGCAGAAATGTCATCAGAAACACCTGAAATCTGCGCTGCTTACGGAACAGAAGCGGGAGGAAAATGCCAGCCGGGATAAAAAGCAGTACGTTCCCGAAAAGGTTGCGGAATGCAAGATCGGACAGCGAAAAGCTTTCAAGTCTTCCGATAAACTCTGTCACGGTGCGGAACGGGTACGGCTCAAAGCGCTTTGCAACTGCGGTCAGATAGTCCGGCACGGCGAACACGGTTATGTCAAATCCGCAGTTTATCAGCCGTCTTACGAACAGCAGATAGAGCATTGCCGCAGCATAAAGTATGAACAGGATCATGACTGTTATTTGTACGGCTTTTCTTTTTTTCATCGGCTTAACCTACAAAGGCTCCCCAGAAAGGGGAGCCTTTTTGATACAATATCTTACTTGCGCGGCTCAAGTACGGCGTAGTTGTCATCGGAACGCTTGTAAACAACGTTTACGTCACCGGTCTCCGCATTCTTGAACATAAAGAACTCGTGGCTCAGCATATTCATCTGCAGGATAGCTTCTTCAACAGACATAGGACGAAGCTCAAAGGACTTATGCTTGATTACCTCGTAGTCAACCTGCTCATCGGGAGCGGATTCGATGCTGTCGGTGAGGGTGTTGTCGCGGAGCTGTTTTGCAAGACGGGTCTTGTTCTTTCTGATCTGACGTATGATCTTGTCGATGCAGGCATCGAGTGCGTCATTCTTGTCATCGGCTGACTGCTCCGCACGGAATATCATTCCGCCCATTTCCACGGTCAGCTCCAGAATTATCTTGTTTTTGACTGAGTTAAGGACAATTTTTGCACTTGCCTCACTTCCGAAGAACTTGTCGAGTTTCGCGGAAAGGCGTTCCTCCGCGTAATCGCTGAAGCTCGGGCTTAACTGCATCTTCTTAGCTGTGATCTGTACCTTCATTGCTGTGATCATTCCTTTCAGTCGGACATCTGTCCTTGATAATCATATTATACCACATAACGGAATAATTTACAAGTATTTTTTATAATATTGATATGATTTAAGCAAAATGCACAAAATA
>JAFVBZ010000133.1 GCA_017479645.1 Ruminiclostridium sp.
GCGGAGCCGAATCGGTGAAATTCCGATACCGACGGTATAGTCCGGATGAAAGAAACAAAAACGTACTGCACAGTACCCGCCCCTGTTTTTACAGGGGCATTTTTGTTCCCTCCGAGCGGAAGGAGAAACATCATGTCAACCAGAACAGAAGCAGTAAACACGGGCGTACGCAGGATCACCGGCGTAAAGTTCATCACTGTCACCGCAATACTTACCGCGATAGCTGTGGTGCTCCAGTATCTCGAATTCCCGGTGCCGTTCTTTATCCCGCCGTTCGTGAAATTCGACTTTTCCGATCTTCCCGCTATACTCGCCGCATTCCTCGTCTCACCGGTTTCCGGAATTGCGGTATGCCTGCTGAAAAATGTGATACACCTTGCTGTATCGGCATCTGTGGGAGTCGGAGAGCTCTGTAACTTCCTCCTCGGTGTGGTAATGGTGATACCGTCGTGGCTTATTTACAAGATAAAGCCGTCGAAGACCAACGCGCTTATTGCAATGATCGCAGGTTCGGCAATAGTAGCTGTGGCAAGCATCTTCATAAATTACTACATCTCCTACCCATTCTATCAGACATTTATGCCGCTTGACGCAATAATCGGAGAATACCAGAAGTTAAACGGCGGCGTAGGCTCTCTCTGGGACGCACTGATATGGTTCAATATGCCGTTCACATTCATCAAGTTTATGTCAGACTCGCTGATCGTGTTCTTTATCTATAAACCGCTGGCAAAAGCTATCCGGCGCTAAACCGCGGCGCTGCGGCGCTTGTCCTGCGCGGACAGCGCCAACCCCTTTAAAAAGGGGTTGGATCCCTAAACCTTATACCGTAATACGGAGATTTGACAGTCCGGCAACATGATATGCCCCCGCTTCTTTCAAGAAACGGGGGTCATTTTATTTAGTGTTTTCTTTTATAGTATCGAACTGACCGGCACAGAGATGCATGATAATATATACAACTACGGAGATAACCACAATTTCAAACTGGTTATATCCTGTTGTGACCGACATAAGCACGCACATGAAATATGGAAGTGTAAGCTCGCGCAATATATCAGCTGCCTTAAGATTCGGAACAGTCACCCCTATCATACCTGCCAGCGTGTGCTTTTCGGTATATACAAAAGCGGTAACTGCCAGATTAAGCGAGACTGAGACCATAAATATAAACGAATACACATTAAAATATCTAATTCCCGAAAAGAGTGCAAATAAAACCGCAAAGATGCAGATAAACGGGAACACCATTTTCAGTGTAAGCGATCTTTTTGCTTCATATTTCGCTTTTAGAACTGTCATGGCTTTTTCGGGTATCTCTGCATATTTCTGTCTGAATCCCACCCTTATGAACAGTGACAGGAAGATGAATACTATGCCTGCGATTATAGTAAACAAAGATAATATCTTTTCATAGGTATGATACTGAAGCACAAATATGAGCGCTATCCCGAGAATCAGAATCCCGGCTCCCGCAGCGGCAAGCAGCGATACTGTCCTTATATGGGACAGGTATTTCTTCTCCGGCGCCTCGGTTATCACCACAGGCACAGCGCCGCGTGTTATGCCCATTTCGGACAGCACCTCGTCAATGCTGCCGAACTCCGATATCACCGTGCCGATAGCTTCATTTCCGCTCTTGCCCTCTTTTACAAGCTCGTTGTACTTGTCGGTCATATTCGCGGTAATATCCTCGCGGAGCCGGCTCGTTTCATCTGTAACCGGTATTCCCGCAAACATACTGTCAATATAATTCATTATGATGTCCATTATTTTCTCCTCCGTTATATGAATTTGTCGATTACTTCCTTTGTAAGCTCCCATTCCTCGCATTTTTCCTTGTAATACGCTTTCCCGTCATCGGTTATGCGGTAATATGTTCGTTTTCGTCCGTCATGCATTCCCGAATAGGAAGTTATGAAGCCGTTCTTTTCAAGACGGGTAAGCGCGGAATACAGCGTCGTTTCCTTCATAACATAGTTTTCCTCGGATATCTCCTTTATCTGCTTCGATATCTCGTAGCCGTATGAGTCGCCGCAGGACACGATAAACAATATCATGGTATCCGTATAACCGCGTATTATATCGCTGCTTATCAATAGATCCACCTCCGTCCGGAACGCCTTCCGCCCGTTTTGTAGGGGTAGTCCGGGCGGAAGGCTTATGATGATACGTCAGACAATACTATGTCTGCCGTAGTATTATAATACCACGTCTGCCGTAGTATGTCAATAGCCTTTCCGTTTTTCGTCACTTTGCACAAAAATCTCCGTCCATTTCAGTCGTTCCGGAAATATTACAAATCAATTACATTTTCCGAAAAAGGTTGATTTAATTAACGAATGGTGATATAATATACTTATATGCGGGTGTTTGTGTCCGCAAAAAGACGTAAAGGAAAACCGATACAGATGATCCATAACAGGAAAATTCAGCAGATAGCCGATGAGGTGGAAAAGGTAATAGTCGGAAAGCGCGATGTTGTAACGATGCTTCTTATCGCACTTCTCTCCGGCGGTCATGTTCTTGTCGAAGACGTTCCCGGCACTGGGAAAACAACTCTTGCCGCTGCTATGGGAAAGTCCGCCGGACTTATGAGCAAGCGTGCCCAGTTTACCCCGGATGTTACCGCCTCGGACATAACCGGCTTCACAATGCTCAACAAGGAAACGAATAATTTTGAATACCGCCCGGGTATGGTCATGACAAACATACTGCTCGCGGACGAGATAAACCGTGCTACACCGAAGACACAGTCTGCCCTGCTCGAAGCTATGGAGGAACAGACCGTCACCGTTGACGGCATCACCCATAAACTCCCGTCGCCGTTTATGGTTATTGCGACACAGAACGAACTTGGTTACGTCGGCACATTCCCGCTCCCGGAAGCACAGCTTGACCGCTTTATGATGAAAGTCTCAATGGGCTACCCCACCGTAGATCAGGAGATCGGCATTATCGCAAGCAGACAGAAGAATGACCCGTTTGACCTGATAATCCCGACCTGCACGAAAGAAGATATCATTACGGCGCAGGACGATGTAAAGGACACGAACATAGAGCCGTCGGTTTACCGCTATATTGTGGAGATAACCGCAAGCACCCGTGTTCACCCTGCCGTAGAACTTGGCGCAAGTCCCCGCGCTTCCCTCGCCCTTATGCGTGCGGCACAGAGCTATGCTTTCCTGAACGGCAGAGCATATGTGGTACCGGAGGACGTGCTGCGAATGACGCCGTATATCCTGCCCCACAGAATAAGGCTTACGCAGGAGGCAAAGATCAAGCGCACCGATACAATGGACGTGCTGCGTGACGTTATAAAGGCTGTCAAACCACCGTTCACAAGAGGTAAGTAAGCTTTGGCAAAGTACAGGATTTTATATGCGCTGCTCTATCTCGGAGCCGCCGTATTCGCCCTCGCTTACGAGAGCAAGCTGTCATTTGTGCTGTTTGCGGGAGTCGCGCTGATGCCGCCGGTAACGTTCGTGCTTATGCTTCTGTCCGGGCTGCTGATGAAGATCGAGGTTATACCGGAAGCGGATCATGTCGGCAAGCTGCAGGATTTCGAGATAACCGTGAAGGTAAAGAACCGGTTCGTTATCCCGGCAGCACCGATGATGGTGACAGGCACGTTCCATGACAAGAACGGAAGCGTGATACCGGGACGAAAGCTTGTGCTGAGTGCAGCGGCACTTCGGAAATGCGACTACTCGTTCAAGGGCAATATCAGCTTTCGCGGCGAATATATGCTCGGCATTGAGAACGCGGAGATATACGATCTTCTGCGGATATTCAGATTTAAACTGAAGCATACGCCGATGTGCAGGATCACAGTGATGCCGAGAAGAGTGATGCTGGACGAAACGACTGCGCTCTGCACCGACGACTACGACAGCACGATAACAAAGGTATCGTTCATGGAGAGCGGTTCCTTCGCTTCGGTAAGAAAGTACGCAGACGGCGATCTTATGAAGCATGTTCACTGGAAGCTCTCCGCAAAGCACGACGAGCTTATGGTGAAGCAGTCGGAACAGAATCTCGGCAGCAGCGCACTCATCATAACCGATCTTCATTCGATATCCGAGAATGAGGACGATAATCTCAAAGCGGCGGACGCTGCTGTTGAAACAGCCCTCGCCCTTACAAGAAAGATAATCTCGGACGGTCGCACGGCAGTGAACATCTACCGCACGTCCGACGAGCACACAGACATAAAGACAGCGGAAAAGACCGACGATTACGAACGGCTTGTTTCGGTATTCGCAGTAATTCCCGTCACGAAAAAGGACGCGGGAGCGGAGAAGATGATCTCACACGCTGCGGATAATCTTACCGGCAGCGAGCCGCTGTTTATCATAACCCCGAAGATGAAGGCATCGGCGCTTACCGATATTCTCAACGCAGTCGGAAATATGTGCGGAGAGATAAGGCTTTACCTTACCGCCTCCGATCCGGACGACATGCTTGCCGCACAGGCGGGCGCCGCCGGAAATGTGTCCGTATGGCGCATAGATCAGGAGGATATCGCTCTTTCGCTTCGCACTTCAATGCAATAAAAAAGGTACCGGCGGGAATGCGGAAAGTCTTCCCGCAGCGATGATAAAATGAGTTTCAGAAAAGATCACAGCAACGAAAAGATACTTCACGACGAATATTTCGGTGAACAGCCTTCCGCCGCTTTCCTGCTTACGGCAAGGCTTGTTTTGCTGTGCCTTATGACCGGATCTCTGGTGCTGATATTCTGTGAGCTTTACGGCTACGAGGGGAATGCGTTCATTCCCGCCGGAATATCCGCGCTCGCGTCCGGCTTTATTTATATCCTCGCTTCCATACTGCCGGCCCCGATCGTTTACGGAGCCGTGCTCACGGCTGCGGCTGCGGTGATCTGGTTCCTGCGCGACACGGCATACCGTCTTGCGCTGTACTTCTGGGACTTTATCCTGCTGCGTCTTGACGGACGGCTGCTCCAGACGGCGGATTTCACGGTACACAACATCTACCGTCTTAAATCCGGCGTTGAGCCGGAGCACGGACTTATGCAGACCGCGTATTTCTGGGCGGCGATACTGCTCGGCGTACTGTGCGCGGTGTTCTTTACCGCAGCTGTCCGCACAAGGATACACCTTTCGGTCCCGGTTGCCGCGGCAGTAATCGTCACCGCCCCCTCTGTTGCAGGCGAGATCGCCGGATTCATACCGGACTATCTCCTGTTCGTGATCTGCATTTTCGGCTTTGAGGCGATAAACACCAGCTACGAGCTCGACAGCCGCTTCATCTACGGAAACCTTTCCTCCGCGCATCTGAACATCTTCCGAAGTGACCGGGAATACAGCCGGCGGCTTGTATTCGCACCGCCCTCCCGGAAAATAGCCGGAGACACGATGCGCTATCACCGCTACTCCGGGAACATGATAACTGCGGCGATGATCACGGCTGTTGTTTTCTACGGAGCTGCCGGAATCATTCCCGAAGGAATGGGTCTCAACTATCAGAAGGTCCTCGATACCGCCGTTACTATCGGAAACAGAGCCGCCGACGCAGTGGGTGATATCCTCGGAATGCCGATAGGCAGCCCGGACGACAAGGGCTATTTCAGCTCGGGTTCCTACGGCGACATCTCCGACAATATAAGCATAGCTCCGCCCGGCGAAAGCGATCGTCCGGTGCTTGAAGTGACACTCCAGCGCGGCGATATACCCGTATATCTGCGGGGAGATATCGGCGTTGAATACAACGGAAACTCATGGAACAGCGTGCGATCGGCAGACGAAGCATACCGGACAGATGTACCCGACAGCTTCACACCGGAAGCGGAGTACCAGGTTTTCCGTCAGCTGCTCGCAAAAGGATCCTACGGCTACGACCCGGAAGCGGTAATGCCGCTCCAGTCCGTTTCAATAAAGTACCTGCGCAATACAAGAGTCGTGTTCCAGCCGGTTGCTCCCTTTGAGCTCAACTACCGGGCAAGCGAACAGTATGACTGCTTCGGCGACTTTATTCTCCGTACAAAGCGCGGCTTCGTGAACAGATACGAGGGACTTGCGCTCACCCCGGATATGGATTCCGGGATTTTCGGTTCATATATAATGATGATGACCGCCGAAAGCGAAAATACCGCGGTTTCAAACGGCAGCATAACACCGCCGGGCATCACGCCGGGCGATTATATCCGCGGAATATCCGATTACCGCGGTTTCATAGAAAACAACTACAAGAAAAAGACCGATTCTGTATCCACACCTTCCGGGTACTTTGAAACTATCGGCGATTTTTATCAGAAATGCCGGCAGTATTATGAAGATGCCGGATATTATCAGAAAGAATACGCGATATACGGCGACAGCGTTTCGGACGCGGCAACAGCCAATATCCGGCGCTATTTTACCGCCAGGGCGATGTGCGAATATTTCAGCAATAACTTCACATACTCGCTCGACGACTCGAACAACGGCGAAAACATGCTGGACACGTTCTTAAACGAGACGCACAGCGGTCACTGCGCACTTTTCGCTACCGCAATGACCCTTACTCTCCGGGAACAGGGGATCCCGGCAAGATATGTCACCGGATATGTGGTTTACGGTGGAGGAGAACCGGACAAGGACGGCAATTACAGATACACACTTACCGAAAAGCAGCTGCATGCGTGGGTAGAAGTCTATTTCCGCGGTATCGGCTGGCTCCCCTTTGACCCGACAGCCGGAGTTCCGGGTTATGCAGAGATAGTTTACGGCATTCCTCCGGAAGCTGCAGTACCGGAGAACACCGATATTTCCGACGAGCCGGCAATAACTTCGGCACCCGAAGAAACGGACGTTCCGCAGACTGTGCCGGACTTCGCCGAAACTGACGAAACGGCGGAAAGAGACAATATTCCGGGCGAAGAAGAGCAGGAGCAGGAACCGGATATAACGCCTGTACCCGAGAACCGCAGCGGATCCGATATCACGGATATTATCGTAACACTTCTGCCGTTTGCGGTAATCATTGTTGTCGTTGCTGCGGTGATCGTGATAATCGTGCTCTTCTTCCGCAGCCTGAGAAAAGCAGAGGAGAAAACGATGCGCAGGTTCCGGGAGCTCCCGCCCTACGAAGCTGCGCAGGTAATGTACAGATTTGTAATGACGCTGCTTGCCAAAAAGGGACTTGAACCCGGCGCGGAACAGTTCTACGATTTTGCCGAACGAGTTGACGGAAGCATAGAGATGAAAGGCGCGAACGTGTTTATGATGGACGTTATGCCGGTATTTGAGAAGTGCGAATTCGGAAACCCCGATATCTCCCCCGTTTCCGAGGACGAGCGCAGAGCCGTGTATGCCTTCACCGAAGCCGTTTACAGAAAAGTAACGGAAGACTTGTCCGCCATAAAAAGGATTTTTCTGAAAATTTCGTTGTTTTTGTAAAAAAACAGTTGCAAAAGTAAACAGAATTTGTTATAATAGTAATAAGGTTTGATACCGTTAATTAATGTTCACACAGGGGGAATTTATCATGAATCTTATAACCCGCTCGGATTTTGACGGACTTGCATGCGGTGCGCTTCTTTACGAGGCAGGTATCATAGATACCTTTACTTTCAAACACCCTAAGGATATACAGGACGGACTCGTTCCCGTGACCGAGAACGATGTTCTTGCAAACGTTCCTTTCGTTGAGGGCTGCGGACTCTGGTTCGACCACCACTCCAGCGAATTCGAGCGTCAGCAGCTCGAGGGCAAGTACAAGGGCGAAAGCCGTATCACTCCCAGCTGCGCAAGAATAATATACGAATACTACGGCGGAAAAGAGCGCTTCCCGCAGTTCGATGACCTCATGGAGGCTGTTGACAAGGTGGACAGCGGCAATCTTACCATTGACGAAGTTCTTCACCCCACAGGCTGGATACTCGTCGGATTCCTGATGGATCCCCGTACCGGACTCGGAAGATTCAGAAACTTCACCATAAGCAACTACCAGCTCATGGAGAAGCTGCTCACCTGCTGCCGCAGCATGACGACACAGGAAATACTCGATATGCCCGACATAAAGGAGCGCATCGCCGTTTACAATGAGCAGAGCGAGCTGTTCAAGGAAATGGTACATAAGCACACCGTTATCAAGCGCGATGTCATCATCACGGATCTCCGCGGCGTTGACCCGATCTATACCGGAAACCGCTTCATGATCTACTCCCTCTACCCCGAACA
>JAFVBZ010000134.1 GCA_017479645.1 Ruminiclostridium sp.
GTAGAAGGGGAGAGTATATTACATTTACTGTTGATATACTGATCTACAGCTTCATCAAAAGTCAAACATATTGCCAACCCTTCGTCAGCCTTGTGAGTCAGACCGTAGTACTTGAAATCAAGCGCATTCCTTTCAGCTTCCTCCTTTGTAGGCGCTGTAAAGCTGTTATAGATCCTTTTACCGTTACTGTCAAGTCCGGCATATTGAAGAACCCTCCAATTCCCCGATGATAACTTTTTGGCTTTTGCCATTTGTACCACTTCCTTTTTAAAAATATCATATAAGATATTTTATAATTCAGCGCTACAAAATGCAACAATTTATAAATTGTATCTCTTGAAAATTCACAAATCATCAATAATAAGCGAAACCATATTTGTGAATTCTATACAACAAAAGAATAATATTGTTGACAAAATTATCGTACTGTTATATAATATATAAACAGCGCAATAGCTTATCACATGGTATTTTACGACTGTTTTATGTTTACCGAGACGGATTGGCGAGGTTTTGGGGGTTCAAATCCCTCTTTCTGCGCCAGGCGCGACAGCGCAACCGAATCCCGTCTCGGGTTTACCTGAGGCGGGATTTTTTCTGCATCACTGTCCGGAATTCGGAACTGCTTCTTGTATCGCAATCACAAGCAAGGACGGCTTAACCATTGCGGTTAGGTCGTTTTTTTACTCCAAAATCTTTGATTTAATCTTTAACATAATTAATTAACGGAGGTTTCAGATGAAAAATTTACGAATGGTAATCAATCCCAATGACAAGAAAAGCCACATTAACAAGGAGATATACGGAAACTTTTCCGAACATCTCGGTCGCTGCGTCTATGACGGCATCTGGGTAGGCAAGGATTCCCCTATTCCCAATACCGACGGTATCAGAAATGATGTCATCGAAGCCTTTAAAAAGATAAAGCTGCCGGTAATGCGCTGGCCCGGCGGCTGCTTTGCAGACGAATATCACTGGCAGGACGGAGTAGGAAGTCCCGATGAGCGTAAAGCAGTTGTAAACAACTGGGGACACGTTGCTGATGACAACAGCTTCGGTACCCATGAATTTATGAGATTCTGCGAACTCACCGGCTGTGAGCCTTACATAGCAGGAAATGTCGGAAGCGGTACTGTTCGTGAGTTGATGGATTGGATAGACTATATGACCTACGACGGAAAATCTCCGATGGCTGAACTTCGCCGCAGGAACGGACAGGATAAGGCATGGAAATTCAAATATTTAGGCATAGGAAATGAGAGCTGGGGCTGCGGCGGTAACATGACGCCGGAAACCTATGCCGAACATTATCTGCGCTATTACACATTCTGCCGTAATTACAGCGGAAATGAGCTGTTCAAGGTTGCCTGCGGTCCCAATGCCGACGACTACAACTGGACCGAGGTCTGCATGAAGAAGATCAAGCCGGAAAATATGCAGGGACTTTCCCTGCACTACTACACTGTTCCCACCGGAGACTGGGGTCATAAGGGCAGTTCTACCGACTTCGACGAAAAAGAATACTACTCGACGATTTGCGGCACCATGCGCATCGACGAGATCATCACACATCACAGCGAGATAATGAACCGTTTCGATCCGCAGCACAAGACCGGACTTATCGTCGATGAATGGGGCTGCTGGTACGATGTTGAGCCGGGTACAAATCCCGCTTTCCTCTATCAGCTCAACACCATGCGCGACGCAATTGTTGCAGCAGTAAACCTTGATATCTTCAACAAGCATTCTGATCGTATTATAATGGCGAATATCGCTCAGGCAGTAAATGTTCTGCAGTCTGTGATCCTGACAGAAGGAAGTTCCATGCTGCTCACACCTACATACCATGTTTTTGATCTCTACAAGGAGCATCAGGACGGCACCCTCGTTTACAGCCACTGCACAAACGATCTTGTGTCAGACCACAAGATACCGGCTGTTTCGCAGTCCGTATCTGTAAAGGACAACGGAGCTATGCACATCACGTTATCCAACTGCTCGCTTGATGAAGATTACGTAATAAAGTGCAGTATCCTCGATACCGATATCAAGAGTGTTTCAGCACGGATACTCACAGCGGAAGTTCATGCAAAGAACGAGTTTGACGCACCGGAGAATGTTACTGTCAAGCCTTATGAAGTTGAACAGTGCCACGGCGGTATTATCGTAAAGCTCCCTCCCTGCTCTGTTGCTGCGGTAGATATCAATGGCTGAGATAACACGTGTTATCTGCAAGCGATGTTTACTTGCGGAAACCGGAGAAGCTGACCTTCTTAAGTCGCTCGAAGAGCTGAAAGCCGCAATGCCGGAAGACGAAAAGGCAGACCCGGAAGAATATGAACGACGGCTTGCTATATGCAAGGTGTGCGATGCGCTAAACAGCGGAACTTGTATGAAATGCGGGTGCTATGCCGAGTTCAGGGCATTGAAGAAACGTATGTACTGCCCGCATGAGGATAAAAAGTGGTAACACCGTGAAAGAAGAAAAACATAAAAAACTGATAACCGCGATGAAGATCGTGCTGGTGATATCCCTTATACCGTGGGCGTTCACACTCTGCGTAAGTATCATGAGCTTCTTTGCCGGTACAGATGCCGGTCTGTTTGAAGCCACGACAAAAATAAACGGACCCGAAGCGTTCCTCTATACGATGGTGATGTATCTGTTCGTTTTCATGCCCGTTTTCGTGATATCAGCCATTGCCGCGCTGATAAGTACTATAATCCTCATCGTAATAAAGAAAAATGGCTCTGCAACAGGTAAAACCCCGGCAAAAGTCATTATGACCTGCGGGAAGATATGCAGTGGGAAAAGTACCCTTGCGCAAAAACTACGGCTTGAATACAAAGCGGTAATACTCTCTGTCGATGACATCACACTTGCTCTTTTAGGTCAGGATCCCGGCGACAAGCTCGACGGATATGTAGAGAAGCTCAAAGCGTACTTTTTTGAGAAATCCGTCGAGATTACAGAGACAGGCATAAACGTAATACTTGAATGGGGATTCTGGACAAAAGCAGAGCGCGATCAAGCACGGAAATACTATACAGACCGCGGGATAGCCTTTGAGTTTCATTACATCGACATTTCCGATGAGGAATGGGATCGCAGGCTGAAAAAACGCAACGCGGAGGTTACAGCGGGACGCACAAGCGCGTATTACGTTGATGACGGACTCAAAGCTAAATTTGCGTCTATGTTCGAGCCTCCCGATGAAAGCGAGACAGACGTGATCATAAATACTTGACGTAATTAACAGAATATGATATAATTATATTCAGCAAATTGACCGAAAGGACGTAATGAAAATGGCAAGTGAAATTCGTGACGAATCCCTCTGGGAAAGCGGTAAAAGAAAGATAGACTGGGTTGAGCGCAATATGCCCCTTCTTTGCAGCTACAAGGCGGAGTTCGAGCAGACAAAGCCGTTTGCCGGACTTAAGATCGCACTCTCCGTACATCTTGAAGCCAAGACCGCATACCTCTGCAAGACTCTTGCTGCCGGCGGAGCGGAAATGTATATAACGGGAAGCAACCCCCTTTCCACGCAGGACGATGTAGCAGCAGCCCTTGTGCATGAAGGACTGAACGTGTTCGCATGGCATGACTGCACAGCCGAGGAATATGATCATCACATTTCAAAGGTGATAGAAAGCGGTCCGAACATTATAATCGATGACGGCGGCGACCTTGTTCACTGTATCCACAGCAAGCGCCCCGATCTTATACCCAACGTTATAGGCGGCTGCGAGGAAACAACTACCGGTATCATCAGACTCAAGTCAATGGACAAGGCAGGCGAGCTGAAATTCCCCATGATGCTCGTAAATGATGCTGACTGCAAGCATCTCTTCGATAACCGCTACGGCACAGGTCAGTCTGTGTGGGACGGCATAAACCGCACCACAAACCTCATCGTTGCAGGAAAGAACGTTGTTGTCGCAGGATATGGCTGGTGCGGCAAGGGCGTTGCAATGCGCGCAAAGGGTCTCGGAGCGAAAGTCATAGTTACCGAAGTTGATCCTATAAAGGCTATGGAAGCTGTAATGGACGGATTCACGATAATGCCGATGAACAAGGCTGCTGAGATAGGCGATTTCTTCGTAACGGTTACCGGCTGCAGCGGTGTTATCACCGAGAAGGACTTTATGAAGATGCACGACGGCGCTATCTGCTGCAACGCAGGTCACTTCGATGTCGAAGTTGATGTTGCCTGCCTCAGAAAGATCGCTGTTGAATCTCACCTTGCAAGAAACAATATAATGGCATACAAGCTTTCAAACGGCAACACTATCAATGTTATCGCAGAAGGCAGACTTGTAAACCTTGCAGCAGGCGACGGTCACCCCGCAGAGATAATGGATATGAGTTTTGCAATTCAGGCGCAGTCCGCGCTCTACCTTGTAAAGAACAAGGACAATCTGAACAGCAAGATCATCAACGTTCCCAAGGAAGTTGACAGAGCCGTTGCGGAGCGCAAGATCAGGTTCTGGGGATTCGAGATCGACAAGCTCACACCAGAGCAGGAAAAATATCTCAACAGCTGGGACGTTTAAATAACCGACAAGCAACTGCCCTGCCCTTATGGGCGGGGCAGTATTCATACTATCAGTCCGGAGTGATCGTCAATGAAAAGAAAAAAGTATGACATCTTAATAATAGGCGGCGGTGCTGCCGGGCTTTCTGCAGCTATTGCTGCCGGACGCGAATGGAAAAATGGCAGTATCACGATCGGCATTATAGACCGCATGCCTAAAACCGGCAAGAAACTGCTTGCTACCGGCAACGGGCGCTGTAACCTTTCCAATGCCGATCTCTCACCTGACCGTTATCACGGGAGCTGTAAATCCTTGCTAAAAAAAACCGAAACATTCTCTGTTCCCGGTTTCTTCGACTCTCTCGGAGTAGTCTGTGAAGATGACGGATATGGCAGGATCTATCCCCGATGCCGGTCAGCCGCTTCCGTACTTGACGCGCTCAGACTTGAATGCCGGAAGCTCGGTGTTGAAGAGATCTGCGGATCTGAAGCGAAAGAAATAAAGCGTCATCGTTCCGACGGCAGTGTACCAATGTTCGCTCTCTCTGCCGATGATCTGTACATTATGTCTCACCAGCTTATACTTGCCGGCGGGGGGAGATCACAGCCCTCACTCGGAAGCAACGGCTCCATGCTTGATATATGCGGCTCTCTCGGCATAAAAACCGCTCCCTTCTTCCCTGCTCTTGTACCGCTGAAAACAGAACCGGCTCTCGTGAAACCGCTCAAAGGTCAGCGTGCAGACGCAAATGTCATGTTTTGTGCCGACGGAAGCTGTATCGCAAGTGAACGGGGAGAAGTCCAGTTCACAGACGGGCTGCTGTCCGGAATCTGCGTTTTCGATCTTTCCTATCTTTATGAGGAGTACCGGAACAGCAAATGCGAACTTCGACTCGATCTTCTTCCGGATATGGACAGAAACGAGACAGAATCGCTTCTTAAACGCATCAGAGAAATAAGGCGTGATACATCTCCTGACGACTTTTTAAGCGGGATTTTCACTCGTCCGCTCGGTATTTACATATTAAAAAGACTGAATCACAAACTACCCGAAACCACCGGCAAGATCACAGATACAGATTTATCCGGAATAGTTTCGGTAATAAAATCACTTTCGTTCCCGGTAATCGGCAATGCCGGATATGAACGTTCACAGGTCACCGGCGGCGGGATAATTGCTGACGAATTTGACGACGGATTTGCAATAAAGCGCATTGAGGGATTATATGCCTGCGGAGAGATGCTGGATATCTTCGGTGACTGCGGAGGATACAACCTTGATTTTGCTTTTTCATCGGGCGCCCTCGCAGGAAGAAGCGCTGCATTAAAAGCAGCAAGATGGTTATGAATAAATGATTAGGATAAATGATATTTATATGCCGCTTGAATTTACGGAAGAAATGCTGAAAAAGAAGGCGGCAAAGGAAATCAATATACCGATCACGGATATTTCGGCTCTGCGCCTCGCAAAAAAGTCTGTTGATGCCCGGAAGAAAAATGATGTACATTTTACAGTCAGTGTCGAGCTTGAAGTCAAAGACGAAAAGAGAATACTCGGAAGATTTCCGCCGAACAAAGTCTGCCTTGTCAAAAATACATCATACTCAGTACCGGCTGCCGTAAAACTACGGCACAGACCCCTTGTAGTCGGTTTCGGACCTGCGGGAATGTTTGCCGCTCTTTATCTTGCGCAGGCAGGACTTTCCCCTGTCGTTATTGAACGCGGAAGTGATGTTGACACGAGGACTGCTGCGGTTGAAAATTACCGCAGGACCGGTATTCTGTCCGAACACACAAACGTACAGTTCGGAGAAGGCGGTGCAGGCACTTTTTCGGACGGAAAGCTTACTACCGGAATCAGAGATCCGCGCATCGGCTTTATTTTCCGTGAATTTGTCCGTTTCGGCGCACCGGAAGAGATCCTCCGGTCAGCAAAACCGCATATCGGAACAGACATACTGCGAAATGTTGTCAAGGCAGTACGCAGTGAGATCATCTCACTCGGCGGAGATGTAATATTCGATGCAAAACTGACCGGGATATTATCAGATAAAACCAGAGTAACCGGCGCTGTTTACGAAAAAAACGGCAGACCGCAGGAGATCATGACCGACAGCATAATACTCGCTATCGGACACAGCGCACGAGACACTTTTGAATATCTGCGTGCTTCCGATATTGAGATCACCCGGAAAATATTCGCTATGGGCGTGCGGATAGAGCATCTCCAGTCAGATGTGAACCGGAGCCTGTACGGAAGTTTCGCCGGTCACCCTGCACTTCCTCCTGCCGATTACAAGTATGCCGTTCATCTTCCTGACGGACGCAGTCTTTACACATTCTGTATGTGTCCTGGCGGTTATGTAATGTCGGCTGCTTCGGAACTAAATACTATCGTAACAAACGGAATGAGCCTTTTCGCAAGAAACGCGGAGAATGCCAACTCCGCTCTGCTTGTAAACGTGCTTCCGGAAGACCTTGACGGGAATGACCCTCTTGAGGGTATAAGGCTTCAGCGCAGAACAGAACAGGCTGCATTCATTGCCGGCGGTTCCGACGGATCGGCACCGGCTGTTCTCGTCGGTGATTTTCTTAATGGCTGCATTTCTGGAAATGTAGGCAAAGTAAAGCCGAGTTATATGCCCGGAGTGAAGTTTGCCGACATAGGCAGTGTTCTACCCGGCTACATCACCGAGACACTGCGGAAAGGGCTTCCGCTGCTTGCTTCAAAAGCAGACTTCTTTGCCGAGCCGGAAGCCGTGATTACAGCGCCGGAGACACGGAGTTCATCACCGGTTCGGATAGTTCGCGGTGACGATCTCTGCTCTGTGTCTATGAAAGGGCTTTATCCATGCGGCGAGGGAGCGGGATATGCCGGCGGGATAGTTTCCGCCGCAGTTGACGGAATAAAATGTGCGGAGGCGGTGACTGAAAATGGCTGAAATAAGCTGCGACAGCTGCGCGAATAACGTTTACGATGATGCGTGCGGCGGGTATGTCTGCGCGGTCAATATGGACGAGGACGAATACTGCCGGCTTATGTCGGAGGGCAGGAATACATGCCCCTACTACACGGCGGACGACGACTACTTCCTTGCAAGAAAGCAATAATAAAAACTCCCGTATCAGTAAAATTCACTGATACGGGAGTTCTATCTTACCGAATCTATTCGGACAGCATTTGGACGTACCGGTTCCTGCCCGCGATATTTCACGGAAATGAGCCGATACTTTCGGAGATAGATAATGAAGCCTGACACGTGCTGAACGATCACCGTCTGCCTTTATAGGCTCCTTATTATATATATGCTGTCCAAGCCGTGATTATTCCGGCTTTTTTATTCCGCAGACTGATATCCGAGTACATCGGTGACATCGTCTGCAATAACATACAGTATCGGACGTTCACTGTTCATGCCGATATGCCATATCTTTACACGAAGTATGACTTTCCGGTTATCTGGCCGCAGGTAGCTGAATACGCAGACAGATCCCTTCTCGCCTTCCATTGAGCGCTTTATAGCGTTTCTTACGTTCTCACGTTCAAGACCGAGAACGCGTGAATCGAAAGTCCTGCTGAATTCTACCGGAGAAACTCCGGAATAACCGAGTACGTCTATGAACTCCTCATTAACACGGATAATGCTGAGCTTGCCTTCGTAATACTCGAATACCGCAGCCGCGCCCACATACTTCTCAAACATTCTCGTTTCGGCAGAAGAACTGTCGAAGAACTTCGATATATCTATGTTGGTCTCGGAGCTTTCAAGATTTACTACACCGCTCTCGCTCTTTGCAAGCACCTCGTTGTAATTTGAAACAGGCATAGGTCTTGCATACAGATATCCCTGAATGATATCGCAGCCAAGACTCTGGAGCATATCAGCCTGATCTATAGTCTCAACGCCCTCCGCAACTGTAAGAAGTCCCAGCGAATGTGCCATTCTTATAACCGAGCCTATGATGCTGTTTCCTTTCTGGGTATTCTTGTTTCCGCGCAGGAATCCCATATCAAGTTTCAGTATATCTATCGGGATATCCTTTAGTGTATTGAGCGAAGAATATCCGCTGCCGAAATCGTCCATTGCTATCATAAATCCCATTTCACGGATCTTTGTGATACGCTCTATGAGCGACTGCTGATCGTCCATATACGCACTTTCGGTTATCTCGAAATGCAGCAGAGCCGGATCAATGGGATACTTTTCCTTTAATCCGCCTATCACTTGTATGATCTCATCGTCCACCAGACTCATACGCGATATGTTTACAGATATCGGAACAGGTTCTATGCCCGCATCTACCCACAGCTTTATCTGCCTGAATGCGGACTCCCACATAAAGACATCAAGTTTCCTTATAAATCCGTTCTTCTCGAAGATAGGAATGAACACACCGGGAGAGATGATGTTTCCGTCAGGTTTTATCCAGCGGCAGAGCGTCTCAGCACCTACCAGTTTTCCGGAAGAATGATTGTACTGGGGCTGGAGATACATAGCAAACTCGTGATTATCCATAGCCGCGTTCATCTGTGATGTTATCGACGACTCGATCATAATGATCTCGCGGATCTTGTCATCGTACCACTTGAATGAATTACGCGCCTTGACAGTATTCTTCTCCATAGCGAGCGACGCATAATTGGTGATACGCCGGATATCACCGTCGCCTGCAGCCTCACATAGTCCGAAACGCGCAGTTACAGGCATATTTACACCAAACCTGCTGCAATCAAAATGTGGTATAGCAAACAGCTTTTTGAGATTCTCCTCAGTTTTCTCAAAGCACAGCACAAAGTTGTTTCCGCCAAGTCTTGCGATTATACCGCAAGAACGGAACATTTTTTCAAGAGTATGGGCAATATAACTTATGACCTGACTTCCGACGCCGAAGTTATAAAGATCGTTTATTGTCTTTATGCCGTTTATATTAAGAGTACATATAATATACTGCTTTTCCGGGTGAGTATGCATAAACATCATACCCTCGGAATGGAAGCCCGCAGCAGAAAGCATTCCGGTCATATCATCATAATAAAGCTTTCTTCTGAACTCCTCCGCAAGGTAACGTGAGCAATCATCTACACGCGCATAGCCTTTTGCCACAGCGACAGCCATTTCATAGCAGGTATTGTATCCGCAGGCACGACAGTCGGTATGTCTCGCGGCTTCTGTGTTCATATCCATTTTGCGGAAGATCTGCTCGATAACCGGTCCGGGAACAGCGTGCTGCTGAACAAATCTGTTCTTAGGCGCATTGTAGAAATCATCGGGATCAAGACCGGAGAACCTTTCGGATAAAGCACGGTATATCTCCCAGTAAGAAGAGTATTCGTGCTTCTTCTTCATTGTAAGTCTTCGCAGACGCTGAAGTTCGGAAAGATATGTCTCATAGTTCTTATCGGCAGGGATCCCGGCACCTCCGCTTGAAACACAGCCGTCCTTGCAGCCGGTTATTATCGCGATCGTCGGGTGCGGAACAATGCCGTTTCCCGTTGTGGCAACAAGTCTGCGGGTATTTTCGTCCAATCCGCTGTAATTGGAGATTATTTCATCGTCCGAAAACAGAGATGCAACGTACTCTCTGAGACCCATGCTCGCCGAAATAACACTTCCGAAACTGTCCGAAACAAGATCGGATTCACCGTCGAAGAAATCGAACTCCATATCCCCGAAATACTTCATGAGATGACCGAATGTGACACTGTAATCTATCTTTACGCCCCCGGCAAAATTCTCAAATTCGTCTTTTCTTGAAATACAGGAACTGATATAAGCTATCTTTGAGTTATCGCCAAGGTACTTCTGCGCATATATCGCTGTACAGAGCGGCGGAGTATGGACCGGGATTATATACTCCACAGCATCGGGCACATACCGTGTTATGTAATGTGTAACAGCGGGACAGGCGTTCATTATGAACGGTCTCTTCCCCTTTTCACCGCCAAAGTCCTTAATGTATTTGGCATTCAGCCATACAAATATATCGGCTCCGTAACCGGAATCATAAACTTTATTTACTCCGAGCGAACGCAGATATCCTATAATACCGCGGGCGCGTTTTCCGAATGTGAGATAGAATCCGGTAGAAAGGATTACAGAGATCTTCTCTCCCCCGGCGATATCCGCAAGGAAACGATCGGTATCGTCTGCATATTCTCTCGCGCCGTGAGAGCAGATGTTAAGGCAGGAACCGCAGCCTATGCAGTTTGTCCCGTTTACCGCAAGCTTTCGCTTGCCCCCTTTGTACACGGAGACATTGCATTCGCTGGACGGGCATTCGAGCATACATCTGCCGCAGCCTATGCAATTGTCATTCACGGTTATGATACCGTTATTGTATCTTATCATAACTTCCCCCTTAATACGCTTCCGGTGAATAGAAATATACTATCATATCCGATCACTCAAAAGCAGCAAGAAGCATTGTTTTGGTTATATTGGCGCAGCCGTGCTGTTCACTTCTTCCGGAAACTCCTGCATAAACTCCGGCTTTTTCGGCAAGTCGTTTTGCAAATGTTCCCGTTATTCCCGTATCAGCAAAAAGATCATAATTGTTGCTTGACACGCAAAATAAAAAAAATTGACAAGCAAAATGAAAAATGTTAAGAATTGTTAAATATGTATAGATAACGAAACAATCCCCGAAAGTGGCTTAACAACGCCATATTCGGGGATTTTACTTTAGCGCGATAAAATTGACAAGCAAAATAGAAAATAAAAAAACAGCTATTGAAAACTTTTTTGAATATGCAAGAATTAATCATCTTGCATTTCAAAAAGCTCTTCTATTCTACAGTTCAAAAAACTGCATATTTTATATATGTTCTCAAGCTTGATGAAATTTGCATTTTGATTGTACAGATTACATATTGTAGAAGGACGAATTCCTGTCGCCTTTGCAAGTTCAGCCTGAGAAACACCGGCATTATTAAGAAGTAGCTTCAATCTAATTCTGATCACATACTGCACCTCCGATATTGTTTTGTTTAAATCGTAACGGATTTTGTTATTTACGGTTCAAAAAAAATAATACCCGATTAGTAATTGCAGATAAGCAGCTCCTTGTATTTTCCACTCGTTAGATTGTTGGAACGCGTCACTTCTGTTATCTTGAAGTCCCTATACAGATCCCTTATAAAATCATCATCATTATAGGACAGTAGAAACCGTCCTTTAATGCTTTTCAAACAGTCTTTTAATCGAATATGATCCGACTGTTTGAAGTCCACATCGTAGTAATCTTCCGTTGTGTGATACGGCGGATCGCAGTAGAACAATGCTGTCGGACGGTCATAGACCTTTATAAGATCTTCAAAATCCTTATGCTCGATAACCACGCCCATCAAAAGCCGTTTCTGCACTTCTGCAAGATGATCTGTCGATGTTTTCAGCGGTTTTTTATTACAGCCGAAGGTACGTCCGTCGGCACCGAAACTTAACCGCATTTTTACAAAGTATCTTGCAGCTCTCTGAATATCCGTAAAGCCTCTGCATTTTAGCTGCTCGCTGATATCAAGAAACATTTCGCGGGAATTAAGATAGCAGGATATTTCTCTCTGAAGTTCTCCGGCATGATATTTGATACATCGCATCAGATTCACGAGTTCTCCGTCCGCATCGTTGTAAACCTCAAGCTCTGCGTGACGGTCTTTGTAAAACAAGACCCATCCAGCTCCTCCGAACACCTCAATGTAGCGGTCATAGGTTTCTGATTTCGGGAATGCTTCACAGATAGTTTTCCTCAGCAACTTTTTTCCTCCAATACGTGATATCGGGCTATTCATAGTTAAAATCCTCCTTATATAATAGTATAATACCAGCAGACCCGTCCGAAAAATAGGACAGGTCTGCCTGTTATTTTCACTTAATCGCACTCACCACGATCCACCCTGCCCTGCCGTATAGCTTCACATAGGTGTACTTGCTTAGCGGATCCTGCGTCTCTGTTCCGGAAACAATCACACACTGCGTCCCGGCGGTAAGAACGCCGAGGGACGCGCTCTTATACTTTGATGTCCGCCGGATCGTTGCATTGTACGCAAGCGTCACATTCCTGAGAGATGTCTTCGGTGTATCGACGGTCTGTTTGTACTCTATGAAAGGACACTCGAACCAGTCAGTCCAGAATGTCTTATCGAGCTTATGCTTCACTACACCGTCCCCGCGGGATCCGAGGGTGCTCTCGATCGTCTCTCCGTTGCCGATATATACGCCGACGTGATTTCCGTGCTTACGGCTTATCACGATGATTCCCGGACACTCCGGCAGGGTGTCAATGCTGCCCTTGACTGTTGCAAGATCATACATGGAGCCTGCCGGAAGGTCATATTTGCTCTGATAGTTCGGACAACCAACACCACCCCACAGATAGGATTTCACCAGGCATA
>JAFVBZ010000135.1 GCA_017479645.1 Ruminiclostridium sp.
CAGCAGAACGATCCCGGCTCCGAGAAGTATGAGATGCACTTCTTTCGGTGCGTCCTCGGGTCCGACTGTCTGGCTCTCGTTGCCGATAAGGCAGATCCCGGACTGTGCAAACGCCCGTGCGGCATCGGCGGTGACCACAGCATTTCCGGCGATGAGTATGCGTTTTGCCGCACCTGCCTCTCTTGCGGATTCCATTATATCAACGACATCCGCGGAGGTCAGTTCTCCCTCGCGCCTTATGACGCAGCAGTCGCCTACATACAGCGAAAGCTCGGTCTTGTCTATCGTCTTTCCGTCGTTTATGAAGTGGAACGGCGCGTCAACGTGAGTTCCGTTATGTACGCACATCGAGATGTCGGTGAGATTATATTCGCTGCCATCGCCGATGCTCATGGTTCTTGTCATCTTCGGGCTCGGATCGCCGGGAAATACCTTGCAGGAAAAGACTTCCTGCGAAATATCTATTATCATCATTTCTCTCCGTTTCTTTAGATGTTCCCTTTATATAATTCAAAGTATATCATACAACAGGATATTTGTCAAATAACGAAAAAATCTGCAAAAAAGTATTGACAAGTGTATATGAATATGCTATACTGTGTATAACGTATATATACAATATTTCGGAGGCGCTATGGATATAATTCTGAAAAACTCTTCTGACGAGCCTATCTATCAGCAGATAGTCTCGCAGGTAAAGGCGCAGATAATGAACGGAACGCTTGCTGCAGGGGTCGCCCTGCCGTCGATGCGTACTCTCGCCGCTCAGCTGCGCATCAGCGTCATAACCACAAAACGTGCTTATGAAGACCTCGAACGTGACGGCTACATCGAAAACTACGCCGGAAAGGGCTGTTTCGTCAAGCGCCAGAATACCGATTTCCTGCGTGAGGAGACGGTGCGCCAGACCGAGGAGCTTCTTGCGAAAGCCTGTGAAAAAGCACGGCTGTGCGATCTTACGCTGGAGGAAATGAAGGAAATGCTGGAACTGATATACACGGAGGGTGAGAACAATGACTGATTACGAAAATGCGATAGAGATTAGCGGACTTACCAAGAAATACGACGGATTTACACTCGACAACGTGAGCTTTAGCGTTCCGAAAGGCTCTATAATGGGGTTCATCGGTCAGAACGGAGCCGGTAAGACCACCACAATACGCTCTCTGCTGAATGTTATCAAGTGTGACAGCGGAGAGATAAAGCTGCTGGGACTTGACCACATCAAGGACGAATATGCGGTAAAGGAACGAATGGCTGTGGTATTCGACGAGCTTCCGTTCCACGACAGCTTCACCGGTGCGGCGCTGTCGAAGATGTTTTCCGGGCTGTACGGAAGCTGGGACGCGAAGAGGTTCTTTGAGCTGTGCGACAGATTCGGACTTCCGGTAAAGAAGAAGCTCTCGAAGTTCTCAAAGGGTATGAAAATGAAGATGCAGATAGCCACCGCTCTTTCGCATAACGCGGAACTGCTGATAATGGACGAAGCTACCACAGGTCTTGACCCCGTAGTCAGAAACGAGATACTTGATATGTTCCGCGAATACCTTATGGAAGGCGACAAGTCGATATTTATGTCCTCCCACATCACCAGTGACCTTGAGAAGATCGCGGACTGCGTTACATTCATAGACCGCGGAAAGATACTGCTCACCGGCTACAAGGACGATATCCTCGATACC
>JAFVBZ010000136.1 GCA_017479645.1 Ruminiclostridium sp.
CCTGTCCATTTCGCGGAACATATTGGGCAATAACGAGGACGCGCAGGAATGTGTGAACGACACCTATCTCAAGGCGTGGAACACGATACCGCCACACCGTCCGGCGATGCTGTCAACATTCCTCGGCAAGATCACGCGGAACCTGTCCTTTGACCGATACAAGGCGAGCCGACGGGATAAACGCGGCGGAAGTCAGACAGCACTTGTGCTTGACGAGCTCGGCGAGATCATAGCGGACAAGCGAAGCGATGATGAATTTGATCGGAAGGAGCTGCTCGAAAGTATCAATGCCTTTCTGTCGTCATTGCCGCCGGACAAGCGAAAAATGTTTGTCTGCCGGTATTGGTACGCATACAGTATTCCTGAGATCGCCAAGCGCTTCGGAATGACCGAGAATAATGTGTCCGTTTCGCTTAACCGTACACGACAAAAGCTGAGGAATTACCTGAAAGAAAGGGGATTTGACTTATGAACGCCGAACTTTTATTTGAAACAATGGGTGACATCCACGAAGAATTTATAAAGGAGGCTGTACAAATGGGAAGGAAAAAGAACTACAAATGGGTGAAGTATGCGGTAGCCGCTGCTGCGTGTCTCGGTATCGGCGTGGGCGCAGTTGTGGTATTCAATCAGACACAGAATGTACCGATAGAACCTGCAAACACAGTATCTTCCACGACAACGAACGAAAGCAATAACGCGGTGTCAGATGTCAGCATACCCGCTGAGGAGATCGAAGAGGTCAGCGACAGCGGCGCGGGAGCAGGTGACTACAACGCAGCAATAATGATAGGCGGTGTAGTTTATTGGGATACCTACAAAACAGTTACAGATGAGCCCGATGAAGCTGCAGTCCAATACGCAGGATCGTACTCTGAAAGTGGAATGCCCGAAAAGGACGGCGAGACAAACTTCGCTCGTGAACCCGGAACAAGGTACGCTGTTCTCAATGACGGAACGGTAGTCGTGGAGATAGACGGAAAATGGACGATATTTGAGGCAAAGGGAACAGGAGGCGACAGCTCCGACGGAACCATTCCCGGCGGCTCTTTTTCCGGAACGATTGACCCTGTAAAGGCAAGTATTGCTGTATTTCCAGCAACCGAGGCTATAGAGAATGTTGCCGACGCAACACTCACGAGCATTACGGAGGCCGAAGCAAAGCAGCTTCCCGATATCGGAAAACATCTTCCCACAACCCTGCCCGACGGATACTCAATGGAGCGTGCATCAAGCTATGAGACAAAGATGAATAACGGTACTGTCTATCGTATGCTTCGTACACAATATTGCGATAATGAGAGAAAAACAAATGAACTGAATATTGCGATATTTAATTTCAGACCTGATAGCGATATGCCGATATATGACAGCATTGATGAATTACCTGCTGATCTTGATCCCCTTGATGTGTTTTTTGTCAAGACGGGAGATGTTTATGCGCTTGTGTCTGCAAGCGATCTGAGGCTTGACGAAATAAAAACCGTTCTGCGATCAATGAACGGCTAAAATACAAAAATACCGCCGACTGTACAAAGTCGGCGGCAATGCCATTTCACAACATAAAAAGCGCGTTTCATACCATTTCACTTAACTGCGGCATATTTCAGCCGATATGATAAGCGGGAAAGGTTTATTTTGCAGGGGTATTCATATTTTTCAGCAGGTCATCAACACTTCGGCGCAGATTATCTGGCAATGAGCGATATTGCTTGATATGCTCGACCTCCGGTTTGGAGAGCGTCGGTTGCTTGTTGTTGGTGTTCTTCTCTCTGATGTCGGTGTTCCCGATAAGAAAGTCAACAGACACCTCAAATATATCGGCAAGCCTTATCAGCATGGCTATGTCCGGTTCATTGGATTTCTGTTCATATTTGAATACGGTCTGCTGGGTAAGGTTCAGCATATCAGCCACTTTCTGCTGTGACCAGCCCCTCTCTTCCCGCAGTAACTTCAAGTTCTTTATCATAACAACCTCCGGTATAGTACCTTAAAACCATTTTATCAAATAATTGGAGCATTGTTAAAAACTTATTCATATATATTGACAACGCTGATACATTGTGATATACTTAATGTGGGAAGAAGTCTTTCCGTGATTACGGCACTAAGGGCTGCAAGCTCTTTTGCATACAATCAGCAAAGGCATAAAGGATATATGCCTTAATGCCGCACTTTGGCAGAGAGTACGGCATACAAAACTTTATCAAGGAGGACAAAGATATGAGCGTTATCAGCACAAATTACAGCAATTACCGCACATCTGCCGCAAATACCGGCAAGGCTTACGGGAAAAAGACCGATGATGCAGTAAAGAAAGCTGCTGACACTGCTGACGAAAGCAGTTCCGCGGCTTCCAAAAGCAACAAGGACACCCTTGAGATCACCGGCAGAAATACCGCAAGTAAAGGCATTGCAACAGAGTATGCGGGAAAATCGGCTCTCGGCATCAAGAACGAGGGGATGAAAGATGTTGTTGCCAAAATGCTTGGCGCACAGGCTAACAAGGCTTCCGGCAAAGGCGGCGTGAACATCGACTCGATACTGCGCAGCTACGGTGTGGAGCCTATCAAGAGCGACGGCTCCGACGATTTCTGGGGTGCGGAAAAGACCGCGAACCGGATCCTCGACTTTGCGAAAAGCCTTGCGGGCGACGATTATGAGTCATTCAAGAAGGTCAAGAAAGCCTTTGAAAAGGGCTTCGGAGAGTGCGAGCATATATGGGGCGGAAAGCTGCCCGGCGTTTGCTATGATACCCTTGACCGCGTGCGCAAAGGCTTCGATGAATGGGAAAAGGACTACAATAAGCAGTCCGAAGCCGCTTCGTCTGCTGCGCAGTGATCTTTTACAGGCAAAATGACATCATCTGAAAAACAATAACTCAAACGCTCGCAGGCGCAACCTCTGCCTATCCGCTGTGCGGGCAAACGAATAATATCGAAGGGAAGTGATATGATGAGTGATCTCAGTTTATTTTACTCGTCAATGAGCAGCGTTCTTAATCAATGGAGTGATTTCCAGACCGCAAAGCCGCTTTACAAGCACTATTTCGCTATGCAGAAGGCAAACGCTTCCGAAAAGGCAGGTGAATCAGCGGACAAGTTTGAGAAGAAGGAAACCAAGAAATCTACTGCATATTCGGCTGCCAACAATGACAAGCTGGGCAAATACGCAGACAATGTAACTTCTTCCGTATCGAAGCTCGAAGCAGCTTTCAAGGCTGACGAAAAGACCGGAGAAGTTGATATGGACAAGGCTTTTGAAGCTGCGCAGGCATTTGTTGACAGCTACAACGAGCTTTATTCGGGAACCCGCGGTTCCGGCAATTCTACCGTTTCAGGCAAGTCCGAGTTTATTGCAAATATGACTACAGCGTACAGCGGCAAGCTGTCAAAGGTCGGTATCAGCATTGGCAGCGACGTCAAGCTCTCCGTTGACAAGGACACTTTCAAAGGCGCAAGCGAGGACGAACTTAATGAGGTTTTCGGCAAGAAGAACTCCTACGCGAGCTTTATGTCCTCGCAGGCAAGCGCAGTTTCGGCATTTGCCAAAAGCTCGGCGTACCTTGAACAGGATAAGACCTACGCCAAGACAAGCGCAACAACTGCGGCTGCAACGCAGACAGCTTCAATGAACGGCTATCTCTACAACAAGCTGTTCTGACAGATTAGACGATGATGTCATAATTTACGATGAAAAGCTGACCGGAGGGTTTCTGTCGTTCGGTCGGCTTTTTACGGATATGCTAAAGTTTCCGAGATTTCTGCCGATATAACTAATGGATAAATATGCCTATCTGCGGAAACATTGCAAGGAGGTGTGGATATGACAGGTGTATCATTCAACATATCGCCGTATGTTCACAAGTATGAGGCTGTAAAGCTTCAAAAGGGACAGGAAGTCCTGCAGGACAAACAAAGCAATCTGATAAACGGCGAAGACGGCGAGCAGTATATGCTGACCGACGCTGCAAAAGAGCAGATGATAAAGGACAAGAAAGCGTTCAACGATGCGTATATGATGCAGGCGCAAATGGCGACAACCAAAGCCAATTCCGAAGCGGAGAAGAAACACGCAGAGGATCAGGCTAAGGCTATGACCGTTTACCGCAATATGGCAAAGGGCGACATCGTTCCGCCGGGTGACGAGCGCAGACTTATGGAATACGACAAGGATATATACCAGTTCGCCAAGACCGCGCAGATGATGGCGCAGGTAGCCGAGCGCAAGAAGCACAAGTCCGAATGGGACGAGGACGAAGAACGGGAATACCGGGAAAAGCAGGATAAGCTGAACGAGGAAAGCAACGCGTGGGTCGAAAATCTGAACCCCACTGCACAGGCTTTATATGCAGCCCAGCGTGACGCGATAGTCGAGATCGACGCTCCGGCTGCCGCAGAGGTATCGGCTGCTGCAGTTTCAGGCGGTGACGCGGGTGCAATTCTCGATATAACAGGTTAATATACATATAACGGTTAAAGGAGGGCGGCAATGAAAAGAAAAGCTCTGATATGTGCAGCACTTGCGGCGTGTATGGTGCTGTCGGGGTGCAGTGATCTGGGCAAAGTGTTCCAATTCAGAACAAATGTTGTAGCAAATAATGTTCTGAACGGTGAAGCGACGAAGCAGTACAAAACAGCTATAATGAATGGAAATATTGAGTGGATAGAAGAGATAATTGCAAACAACCCTGATTTGGATATAAATTACTGCGAGGATGAGACTGCTCTTTACTGTGCGTGTTTCGACTCTGATTTAGACGAATATCGTAAGTCCCAAATTGTCACTACATTGCTTGAATCGGGTGTTGAGCCGAATGTTGACAATATACTGCAACTAACAACATATAATAAAAAGTATTGGCTTACTAAATCTATTTTACAAGTAGAAAATATTGATTTAAGCACTTCTGATTCTATTGGGAATACGCCATTAAGTCTAGCAAACGAAAATCAAGATGCCGGATCCTGTTTTGATGCTTACAAACAAGTTAAACTTATGCTTGATGCTGGAGCAGAGCCTTATCCCGAAATGTTTTGGGCAGGCAATGAAGATGATAGGATACAGTTTAAATGTACTTGTTACAGCCCTGTCTCCACTAAATTACTTATGGAGCGTTTAATTGCCAACGGAGAGAATAGTGGATTAAAAAAAGCGATTGAATATGCTTATTTGGGTGACATTTCCAAATGTTTGTTATATCTTAAAGAAAGCCCCAATAAATACAACGAACATGAATTGTGGCTGATCTCACTTTATGCAGCATATTTCGGAACTCCTGAATTATATGAAAAGATGTTTGATGAAGGCTTTATTATTACTGCGCCCTCAAATATGTTAAGTTGGGTAGCAGAAACCGATAATTTGGATATGGTGAGATACCTTGTAGAAAAATATGAATTTGATATTTGCAGTGAAAATTTTGATTCATTTGCGGTGCGAGGATATGCTTATGCTGCGAAATGGGGATATTCTGATATTTGTAAATTTTATAGCGAACAAGATACAAATGGGTATGTTGCTAAATCTGAATATTTATTGCTATTAGCAAATGCAGTAGAGTCTGAAGATATAGAAACAATACAAACCATATATGATCATATAAAAAAATATATTGACATTTCAGAACAAGAACTCGGCATTGTATTTTGCACATTTATTCCGCAGGATTTAAATAAGATGAAATATATAATAGATTTCTTTTTTGGCGAAGGATATGATTTTCACTGTGTGGAATTTAACAATTACAATCGTTATTATGCGGAGTATTTATACAAAAAAGGCAGACCTTTGAATCCGACAGATCTGACTTATGCAGTTTATAGCGGAGACAAAGATTTTGTGAATTTAGTTCTCGAAAATGACGGAAACCCCAATCAGTCATCAATAAAGTGCTTATATCCATTTATTGATTGGAAAATCAAAAAAGAAAATAAAAATATCAGCTATTCCGAATATATAAATGATAATGAATCGGATATAGATATTATGATATTTGATACCATAAAACACTCAAGTTCCGCTGTAGTGAAAAAACTTATTGATTATGGAATAGATTTAAATGTTGAATACGCCACGAAAAATATATATTCGTCAGAATCAAAGTATAACGGTTGTACACCTTTACAATACTGCATATACGGGTCGGGAGCTACTCTTCGAGTCTTGCTTGAAGCCGGTACAGATACAAATATCGATTGCAGTAATATAGGAGATAAAAACGCCAAAACTCTTGCCGAGTTCTATGAACGCAACGGCAGAAGCGATCTTGCTCAGATAGTGAGAGAGTATAATACATAGACGAAAGCAAAGGACAACCGCACAGCGATCGGACCGGCACACTTTGCGGGAACCGGAATGCCGCATACAAAAACAGTGCAGCAGAACTGCACTACGTCCTGTAGTTTCGAAGTTTTCTTTTGTTACCGCCAAAAACGCGCACGATGCGCGTATATAAGCGGTAACGAGGAAACCTTCTGCACTACGTCCTGCAGTTCTGCTGCACTGTCATTTTCTGCTGTCAACCCGATATTTAATCGGACTTATCCGGTCAGCCTTCATTCTCCGCAGCTGTCGTTTTCTTCGGTCTGATGACCTGCGACATAACAGCCGCGCCAAAAAGCACTGCTGTGACTATGGGATATATAATGAGCAGCCGGTTTTCGGTGCCGTATATCTCCACAACTCCCGCTGCCAGTGAACCAAGGGCAGCAGTAACTGCCGCCGAGTTCAGCAGATTCAGGAATATCCTTGATGCCCGCGCTTTCCTCATATACATTATAATGCAGGTGATTCCGGCAGCCAGCGGAAATGCAAAGGCATATATCATAAAATACGAGAATACACCGAAGCTGAAAGCTTCATATATCGCTCCGAACACGATACAGAACACTGCAAACAGAATATTGCCGAGTGCATGACGCAGAATACGTCCGTTTTCATTGTCAGTAACCGATGTAAACAATGTCGCTCACCTTTCTTTCTTTGATGCTGCCGCTGGTAGTCGGATTGTTGATGACCTTGCCGCCGAACCACATGGTAGATGAACCGCCGCCGTCAAGATTATACGCAGTGGTGACACCAAGCTTCTGCATAAACTCCGCCAGCTCTTTAAGGGACAATCCTTCGCTTTCGGAAGTCCTGCCGTCGGAGACAACGAATACATAATGCAGATCGTCTATTATGCCCACAGCAGTGCGCGGATTGCTTGCCATAGCCTTTCCGACCTCGTCAGCCGCGCTGACTGCCACAGTGCTGTTCTCAACAAGAACAGGTCCGAACGAGAAGGCCTGCCATACTCCTTCATCTGCAAGCTGCTGCGCTGTTTTCCCGGAACTGTTTGTGATATCGAAGTGACCGTCCGCGTAAATACAGAGGATATCTGTGCTTTCGGGACCATAATCGCGGTAAACCACGCCGTTCCTTATCACATAGCCGCTCTCCCTTGCCCCGTAGTAGTCACCGTTAACTGCAAAGAGAGCATTTTTGCTTTCCGCGATATCCGAAGTCTCATCGGTGATGTTCTTGCCGAAAGTATCTTTAGCGAAAGCTGTCTTGAGGTATTGCGCCGAGGACAGTGTCACATCTGCCACATATATCTTTGTGTTGTTTTCGTAATACTCGCTCAGAGTGATGCTGATATTTTCATCGCTGTATGAGGTATCTGCTTCTGCTGATGCGGCAGGTTCCTTCGCAGTTTCGGTTCCGGAGATCTGCCCGGAATCTGTATCTGTCTTGGCACCCGGCTTTCTGCCGGATCCGGAAGGTCTGCTGCGGTTTTTCTTTGTTCCGGGAGCCGAGGTGTCAGAGCTGTGAGTATTTGCTTTCGTTTCCGGAGCATCTTCCGTTCCGGAAACGGTCTCGTCAGGCGCGTCGGCGGTCTCCGTATCCGTATCCGAAAACAATCCCATATTCATCTGTGTCGCGTCTGCGGCACTTACTGTCGGTATCACAAAGGTGTCCAGCATAACATAACCGGTGAACAGCACGACGGCTGTTCCGTAAACTGCTGCCCACAGATATCTGTGCTTCATCTTCATCATTCCTTTCAATGTCATAGTTCTATTATCCGAAAAAACAGCGGTACGCTGAACGATCCAGCTTACAGCGAACATGACCGATTCGGTAATTATCTTTGCTATATACGCATTTACCCCGATGCCGGTCAACAGGGTCAGCAGTGCGGTATTGCAGGCAAGTATGAATACGGCAAGCATCAGATACTTTGCTGCGGACTGCCTCACCGTGCTTCTGCCCCCGAATACTACCCGACGGTTTATCTCAAAATTCAGAGTTCCGCTGAATATCCTTGCCGCGATATTGGCGAATACCGTCAATCCCGTCAGCGCGGAGAGTACGCAGAACAGCAGATAATCCACGCCGAAACCGATAAGCGAGGAAGCGGAGAATTTCAGTATCTCTTTGTATATCCGACAGGAATCCTTCACCGTGTCGAAATGCGAACTTTCATTCTTTCCGATATAAATAGTCTGTATCGGGACCTGTATTATCTGCATGCCGGTTTTGGCGTATTCCATAAGCACGTTCATCTCGTACTCATATCGGTCTCCCGGAATATTCACCATTCTGCCGATGTGTTTGTGTGAGAATGCCCGCAGACCTGTCTGGGTATCGGCAAGCGCCTTTCCGCATGTAAGCGCGAAAACTATACCGGTGATGCCGTTCCCGAGCCTGCTCCTTAGCGGCACGTTTCCCTTGAAATTACGGCAGCCGATAACAACAGCGTCCTCGTTTTCAGCAGCCTTTTCACATACACTGACAGCATCCTCCGGACTGTGCTGTCCGTCCGCGTCAAGCGTCACGACAACATACGGCTCGCGGAAGGTGTTCATTATATAGCAAAGTCCCGTTTTCAGAGCACTGCCTTTTCCGCAGTTGACCGTATGCTCCAGTATGGCAGAGTAAAGAGATGCTTCCGCAAATATTTCGCTGTATTCTTCTCCGCTGCCGTCGTTCACAGTAATAACAGTAAAGCCGCGCGACTTAAGCTCCTTTAGCAGCCCTGTCAGCCGCCCTTCCGGCTGATACGCGGGGATAAGCGCTATTCTCCGTGTTCCGTCCAACATAGGCTGTCTGCTCCTTTCTGTTGATCTTTACTGTATTATAATACCTCAAGTTAAAACAAACTTAAAACCGGGAACGCAAACAGTCTGATATTGCATTTTAAGAATATATGCTGATAATGAAGGTCATTGTGACCTTCCCCCGGTTTTGAGTATTCCCGCATTTAATTCACAACCGGAGCAGTTTTCCCGATAGGAATTTCGGAGACTGTGAAAGGAGGGCGATACGGTGAGTATTCTTTCCGTGTTAGTCGAGCTTTTGGGCGAGACAATACAAGTCGTACTTACTAACGCTTCTCAAATCGGAGCGTTGTTATTTCAGATTCGCGCATGGTTTGATACCAAACGCAAATAAAAAGAAATAACCACCGCGCTTTCGACAGGACGGTGGTTGTTTCTAATCACTTATAACTGCTCCGAGAGCTGTACATTTTCTTACGAAAAGTACACACTTTGCTCTGTTGCTAAAGCTATTATACCACAGTTTCCCGCCGTTGTCAAGCGTTTTGTCTGACAGCGGCGGTTATTTTTTGCAAAACCCTTTACAAATCCCCCAAAATGTGCTATAATATAAAAGACAAAGCACAATATATATGAAAATTGTGTGAAATTTTACGGAAAGGGCTTGACAAAATGTCTGTAATGTGCTACGCTCAAGCAAGCAAGCAAGCAAGCAAGCAGAGGTAACTCTGTCTTTTTGTCATACCCGGAATCCAATACAGGCTATTACGCTCGTGACCGCTGTGATCTGATCGCAGACGGTTACGGGCGTTTTTGCGCTATAAATAATCCCGAGAAACGGGAAAATATAAAACGAAAGGAAAACTCAAAAATGAAAAAGACAAAACAAATTTTAAGTTTGTTCCTGTCCGTGTGCATGATTATTTCGTGCATGGTGGGAATAAGTGTCACGGCGAGCGCAGAGCCTACCGAAACACTGCTGACCACCATTACCGCAGCAAGTCAAAGCACCTACACCGAAACTACATCGGGTGTTGTAACAGTTACGCATGATAATAGTTCTTTTTTTGGTGAATATGGCTGGTGGTGGAGGCGTGCAGCCGGTTCTGTTACGGTTTCAGCAAACGAAGGTTACACTATCACCAAATGCGTATTCAGACAAGCCAGCAAGACGCCTATCACAGTTTCAACAGCACCGTTTAAACTTCAATTTGTTTATGATGATATGGAGGAAGTATATCTATGTGGAGATTTTAACGGCGTCACATCAATTGAGGTGTATGGATATGCTTCCACCCCCTCCACCCCCTCCACCTACACCATAACTATCCCCTCGACGCTTACCGTTAATAACAGCGGCTGGAATGAGCTGACAGGCGGTATTTCCGCAACGGGTACACTGGAAAGCGGCAAGAAGCTGACAGTCTCTGCAACATCTGCAAATGGCTGGGCGCTCATATCCGGCGATAACTCTGTGGGCTATACGCTGACAACTGCGGAAGGCGGCAGTCAAACAACTTCTTGGGAGTTTGATAGTCTGAGCAGCACTGCAACGACAAAGTCCCTCGGTATCATCGTGGAGAACTACGACAACAAACCTGCCGGAACATACACCGACACCGTGACCTTTACGGCGAAGGTGGAGGTCGCCAAAGCTGCCGCAGAAAAGCCCGACATTGAACAGGCAGATTGCACGTTCAGTCCCTCAAACGGAAAGAGCACGCTCTCGAACGCTAATATTACGACCTCTATGGAATACTCCGCCGACAACGGCACGACTTGGACTGATGTGACCTCTAACGGCTCTA
>JAFVBZ010000018.1 GCA_017479645.1 Ruminiclostridium sp.
TGCACTGTCATTTGAGCTGTACATCAAAGGTAATTTGAACGTGTTTGCACATAAGACAAATATCAACCTTACGAACAGAGTTGTTTCATTCGATATTAAGGATCTCGGCAAACAGCTTAAAACTATAGGTATGCTGATAGTGCTCGATTACGTCTGGAACAAGATCACCGAGAACCGTGCAAAGGGCAAGCGCACTTGGATATACATGGACGAAATATATCTCTTGTTCGCAAACGAATACTCCGGTAACTTCCTGTTTGAGCTCTACAAGAGAGCGAGAAAATGGGGCGGTGTGCCGACGGGTATCACGCAGAACGTTGAGGATATGCTTAAATCCGAGACCGCACGTTCAATGCTTTCAAACACGGACTTCGTGATGATGCTCAATCAGGCGACTTCCGACAGGATACAGCTTGCGAAGCTGCTGAATATCTCGGATAATCTTCTGAACTACGTCACGAACAGCGAGAGCGGTCAGGGGCTTATCTGCTGTGGTGGGTCAATTATCCCGTTCAAGGACAAGTTCCCGCACAATGAGCTCTATGAATTTATGACCACGAATCTCACTGAGATCACGGAGAATAAGAAGAAAGCGGAGGGTTGAAAAAGGAGATGTGATGAATGGGCATAAAAACAAAGGTAGAGCGGGCTGAACGGACTATAAGATCACAAAATCGTGTAGTCAAGAATTATGCCGAACAGTTGAAGTCCAAAGTTATCTCCGATGGTCATAGAAAAGCGATTTTGAAGGAAATGCAGCTTGAAATTATAGCAGGATGCTATAAAGAAGCCGCCCAAAGCGCGCAGGACGCGCGCATACAAGGCGGATTCGGATCGCATGAACAGTTCCGGAAACCTATTCGCAGGGTCTATAAGCATAACGCGATACGCAGTTATGATGACCGTGTAGAAAATGACGATAGTTTTGACAATGAAATTCAACCTATATTCAATCCGATACAGACGGGCGGCGAGTTCGTCCGGTCTGTACGGAACAAGGTTGATAACAACTATATCCATTCGGCAAGGAGTAACGGATATATCCATACCGCGCAGCTCCGGTTTACAGGTGAAGCGAAGAAAGTTGTTGATGAAGCCAAAAGCACCGAAACACGGTACAATGAGCAACTGGAAAAGCAGCGGTTCAAGATGATTTTCTCGTCTGAGCAGAAGAAGCAGGAGCGGAGAAAGCTTGAATTTCAGCGTCATAGAGCGGAACTAATAGCTACTTCAACACCTGCGACAGCTATGCTTGACAGCGATAGAAAATACGATCCCTCGACTGTTGTTGTTGAATCTCCGGCAACGGAAATGCTTGCCAGCGACAGAAAATATGATCCCTCGGCTGTTGTTGTGGAATCACCGGCTAATGAAATGCTTGAAAGCTCGGATAATGCGCGTAAACGCAAGCGGAAAGAACGCAATAAAACCGGCGGCAATAAAGGCAATGACCTTAAAAATCAGAAGTTCACGACAGCAAAAGCAGACAGTGACGGTTCTGTGGCTATTGAAGCGGTTCAGACTGTCGCCGCAAGTGTGGCAACTGCCGGACAGATCGGAGGATATATCCGGACAGCAGTCGGCGGCACGGGAAAGGCTGCCGGAAAGATCGCAACAGCGGTCAAAACACATCATATCTTCTCGCGGAAAAGCTCGATAAAGGACTTCGGACATATCGCAACTGCGGTGACAAGCGGTGTTGCAAATGTCGCAAAAGACACCGGACAGCAGCTTATACGGACGAAGATAGATAAATCAAAGATCACTGATACCGGAACTGAAACGATAAAGCAGGGGCTTACGGAAATACGCTATGCTGATAACGCAAGGAAAGCGGTTCTGAATACGGCTCGTACCACTGTCAAGGCAGGCAGAGCTATAAAGAATATGCCGAAAGAAACTAAACGGCAAGTTAAAAATATAAAGAAAAAGGCAAAGAAAGCCAAAAAGACGATCCAAAAAACCGGAGAAGTCATCAAGAAGATAATATCATCTCCTCTCGGCAAGTACATTCTTATCGCACTTGCGGTCATATTCCTTCTTCTATTCCTTATAATCCTTGTTGTGACTGTCGTAAGTGCGTTAATCAGCAGTTTATTCAGTTGGCTGTCGTCTGATGATGGTTCGGACGAGCCGCCTGAAACGGTTCTGTCGGGGTATGTTGAAGATGTGAACACGTTTGTTGCTGATAATAAAAAGAATATATCAGATATAGTTGACAACTTCGTTTGCGATCGAATTTCTTATCCTCCGAATTCAGAAATAAGTGAGCTTAATCAATTCGGCAATAAAGAGATAGAACCAATTGACCCGGTAGATGTCATTTCTATACTTGCGGTTCTTCGTTATCGTGAGCTTGGTACACAAGTTGATATATCAGAGTTGCAGTTTACCTATGATGAAATAGCCGAGGTAACAGGGAAATTCTTTGACTTTGATTATTGGTATTCCTATGGTCATTGTACCTGCGCAAACTGTCAGCGGGAAATAAAGGTAACTGTGACTAATCCCGGTACACCGGAGCAGCAAGTACATGTGAATACACGCTACTACTGTGATGTGGAGCACCGATGGCTGCACGGAGAAGTTGTAAACTTCACACTTGAAGAAGTGCTTGACGGGTATGATTTTAATACGGATGAAATGTATGTGTTTACGGCATATCAGGAACAGATAAACAAGATGATCGGAGGTACAGAATAAGTGTTCGACTATTTCAAGTCAAGAGGAAGGAGCAGCGAGGAAGTATCAGACAAACGAAAGCTGATAAGTAAGATCATCATAACAATAGTGCTGTTAGGCGGGCTTGTCATAGGAGTGATAACATCGGCAAGTACGGAAACTGAGGTCAATATCGGTGATGTATTCAGTTTCAGGTTCAGCATAGTTGACGCGATTGTTATCGCCGGTCTGGTAGTCGCATATATCGTGATAAGAATAAGCAGGAGGGGTAACGGTGGCAAGTAAGAAGAATATAGCGAAATACGATGCCGCACTTGAACGGTGTCGTAAAAATATCGAAAAGACCAAAGGGTACATAGAGTACCACAAGAAAATGCTTCGTGTTTTTGAAGCCAAAGAGAGCAAGCTGCTGGCAAAGCTCGAAGATCAGAAGATAGCCGCACTTCGCAAGTCGATAAATCTGAGCGGGCTTGACATTGACGAGCTGTGCAATGCGGTAGCAAACGGCGAATTTGGCGGTGCGGCTCCCGTAAAAAAGCCGAAGAACACAAATAATGATACAGACGGTGATACAGACAGTACCGTTCTCGGTACAGAAAAGGAGAGTAAAGTATTAGAAGAATAAATGTGGTAGATGTATATGATGCACTTGTTGAGTTCTGTGTGCAGCAGAGCAACGGAGCAGTTCCTATTGAGAAGATCAACGAAGTTGTATGCTCGGCGTTTTCGGTCTTTTCAAAGTTTCCACGTAAACACATGGCTTCCCGTGAGATCATGAATTACGCAATCCTTGATGAAGGGAGAAATGTTGATGATATTCTCTATGATGAAGCCCGTGAGAATGCTGTGATATGTGATAACGGCGTTATTCTCGGAACCTTCATGATTAAGGACGGTTCGTATATAAAGAGCAAGGCTATATCCCTTATCTGCGGGTATGATGTAGTCTATGACACGGACAATGATGAAATAATGCTTGTGTATGTTGTTCATGCACTTGCGGCTGACGGTACTATGACTATGTATCGCGTCCCCACTGATGTTATGGAGGATTTTGATCTCTGTGGCTTTGTGGTAAGCGTCGTAACGCAGATGTGCAGAAACCTTATATAAGCACAACAGCAAAGAAGAAGCAAGGGAGATGAAGTTATGTATAGCGTAATCGTAGCGGAAAAACCGTCGGTGGCTGCTTCAATCGCTTATTGTGTAGGCGCAACGGATAAAGTAAAGTTCGGAAGCACTTTTTACAGACAGGGCAACGGCTACATAGTTACAAATGCGCTCGGTCATCTGATCGGGCTGGGTATTCCGGAAAACTATGGTTGGGATAAGTGGGAGCTGGAGCAGCTCCCGCTTATCCCCGAAAAGTTCAAGCTGCTGCCGATTAAAGGCTATTCAGAGCAGATAGAACTGTTGAAGTCGCTGTTCAACCGTGATGATGTTTCTGAAATAATCAATGCTTGTGACGCAGGACGCGAGGGCGAATGTATTTTCAGATATATCTATGACTATCTCGGTTGTAAGAAGCCTGTAAAGCGGCTTTGGATAAGTTCGCTCACCGATGAAAGCATAAAGGACGGAATGAAGCACCTGCTTGACGGAAAGGAAAAAGAAAGCCTTTTTACCGCCGGATACACAAGAGCTAAGGCTGACTGGATTCTCGGAATGTCACTGTCAAGGCTTTACAGTATTCTCGATGACAACAGGCATAGAGTGGGTAGGGTGAAAACTCCGGTTCTCAATATCATTGCGAAGCGTGATGAAGCGATAGACAACTTCGTATCAAAGCCTTATTTCAAGGTGCTGCTTGCCAATGATGCGGAATGTGAACGGACATTCGATAACCTTATGGACGCATTGGCTGTTGTCAATAAGTGCAAGGGAAAGACTGTTACAGTGACTTCTGCAAAGTCGGAGAATAAAGCGGAACAGCGCCCGTTGCTTCATAGCCTGACTTCCTTGCAGAGAGAAGCGAATGACCTGTACGGAATGACAGCGGCGGAAACACTGGATGCGGCGCAGTCGCTTTATGAAAAGAAACTGCTTACATATCCCCGTACTGACAGCAATTATCTGACCGATGACATGATACCGCTGGTAGAAAGTATAGTCAAGTGCCTGTCGGGGTATGACAGCGAACGCATACAGAAGTTACAGAAGCAGGGTCTTTATATAGACAAACGCATAATCGACAATAGCAAAGTTTCTGACCACCATGCGCTGATACCGACAAATCTGATCGGTAGGCTTGAAAATGAGAAGCTCACAAAGAATGAGAACAATGTCATTAACTTGGTGATAAACCGCTTTTTATGCGCCCTTGATAAGCCTTACACATATATCGAATACAAGTATGAGTTTATGGTATGCGGAGAGGTTTTCAAGCTGACGGTCAAGACTTCCGTTGAATTGGGCTGGCGCAGATATAGCAAGATGTGGGACGATGAAAGCGTTAGACGGTACATCTGCAACGAGTGTGATACCTTCACGGCTGATGAAATTACGGTCAAGGACTGTGAAACTACTCCGCCGAAACGCTTTACGGAGAGTTCACTGCTGTCTGTTATGGAGAACATAGACAGGCTCATAGATGATAAAGAGCTGAAAGGCTTTGTCAAGGATCGCGGGCTTGGCACTCCCGCTACCCGTGCTTCAATCATTGAGGAACTTATTTCAGCGGGATATATACAGAGAAGAAACAAGCAGCTCATTTCAACGGAATTTGGCAGGAATTTTGTTAAATCCTTACCTGATAGCGTAAAGTCTGCTGAACTTACGGCTCGGTGGGAACGTATGCTGACAGATATAGAGAACGGCAAGGTAAGTGCCGAAACGCTTCTGAACGAGATATGCGATAGTCTGCGCAAGACCGTTGAATATGAAAAGAGCAGAAATGACAGAGTAAAATCCACAAAAAAGGTAATTATCGGTAAGTGTCCTCGGTGCGGCTCTCCGGTTATAGAAAATGCAAAGGCGTTTTCGTGTTCAAAGGGTAAAGAAGCCTGCGGATTTGCAATTTTCAAGGAAAGCAAGCTGATAGGCAGACAGTACACGGCTTCTGAAATATATGAGTTGCTGACATTGGGCAGAGTAACGCTGAATAATTGCACTTCTTCAAAGGGAAATAAGTACAGTGCAGTGTTCGGCTTGGAAGATACCGGAAAATATGTCAATTTCAAGCTGATCGAGTTTGTTGACGACAAGAGGAAAAGGAGGAAGTTTAAGTGAGCAGACTGAATAGCGTGTGTGACAGTTGGAAAGATGTAACTACCCGTCTTATGAACGACAAGCAGGAGTTCGCACAGTTTCTTCGCTTTTCGGCAGGAATGTACAAGCAGCCCTTTTCCGATGCGGCGCTGATCTATAATCAGAATCCGAGAGCCACAAAGGTTACTACGCTTGAAACTTGGAACAGGCTCGGCAGAGTGGTGAACAGGGGAGAGCATAGTATAGCAGTTTTCGGTGAGGGTACTTCATGCAGACACTTGTTCGATATTTCGCAGACAAGTGGCAAGCGCATACCGGAACTGTGGCACTTGGACGAGGAAATGGCTTCGGATATTACGGCTGCTATCAACGAAAAGTACGGCAAGAACTGTAAAAACATACATGAAACGATAGCCGCTATTGCCGTTGATAACATAAAGCCGCTTATGGGTGATATGCAGTTTGCGGTGGAGCAGATGAAGCTTGCCGAAAAGGACATAGCTGAATATCAGCGGTCTTTGGTTTCGGCGGTACGCTTCACTATTTCCTATCGCTGTGAGATCAACGGCGGTATGAAGCTGACAAGCGGGTTAAATCTCAATGCACTTGACTATATCAAGAACACAAAGGACTTTATACGCTTCTGCGATATTGTGCAGAGGTCGGCAAAGAGCGCACTTCTCGAAATCGAAAGGGAGATAGTGCAGATACAGAAAAGAAAGAAGGAACTTAACTTTGAGAGAAACAATGAACGCGACAGGTCAGTATCTGACGGAAATGCCGTACACGAACGACTTACAGGAAGCAGACCTTCTCCGCAGACCGATAGGTCGGTGGGGGAAGATGTGGCAGGAATGGGTGAGAGCGGAGTACCCGACAGAAGTACAGGTGTACATAACGGAGGGGCGGTGGCAGATAATTCCGAGACTGATAGACAGAGAGGCGGAGAACCGTTACTCGGAGCTGGACGCGCAGTATCGCAGGGAGAATCCCCGTCCGGATACCTTCGCTCAGATCAGGGAGTGGGAGAAAATGCGCCTGCTGACGATAGATCATCAGATAATGGAAGAAGCGGTCTTTTACCTTCGGAAATAACCGTAAAAAAGCTGAAGGATTTATATTTAAACGCTGATTTTAACCGTCGGCTTGACAGCTATGAGATAGCAGGTTCAATAATTATGGACGCGGAAGGTACAAAACTTACACCGGTGGAGTGGTTTGATAAGTACTTTGCGGACAGATATTCCGCTTTGCAGGCGGAGGAGATAAGAAATATCATCAATACGGCACTTCGCAACAGAGATATTGAACGGGGAAACGCAGAGCCGGGGCGTGATGAAAGCGTGGGTCTGCCCGAAACAGATGTGTCCGTACCCGTAGAGAATGAACCTAAAATGGAAACGGCGACAGAGGCGCAGGAAGTCAAGCTCATTTCGGATATTGAAGATGTTGAGCCGGAGGAGGACAGTGAATATACTGTTATCCACAATAAAATGGTGCTCACTTCGGATATACCGCCGCTGAATGACGAACAGCTTATAAGGGATATTCTGAAAAGCGACAGGTTCTTCCATATCAAAAAGGACGAGATAACAACATTCTTTTGGGCGAATCACGATCCCGCAGAGCGTGCGGAGTTTATGAAAACAGCGATAAATCCCGAATACTGTGAACTTGACATAGGTGATAAGCGCGTAGGCTACAAGGCTTTCGATGACGGGGTGGTGCTGTGGGAGGGCAGCTACCTTTCCCGCACAAAAGAAGTCGGGCTAAGCTGGGATTTCGTGCAGAGCATAACCTTTGATATGATACGCAAGGATAAGTATATGAGCGAGCCTGAAAAGCAGGTTGCCCGTGAAGCGTGGGACGCTGCCAATAAGCTGATAATCCTCGGTTTCCATGAGAATGAAGCTGAAAATAAGATATACGCAGACTGCGAGTTGAGAGGAAAGCGTATTGAAGCGCCTATCCTGCGTACTGATGAAGGTTTCCCGTACATTATGGACGGAAAAGTGCCGTTTGCGCTTGATGATATACAGATCTCCGATTTACAGAGGTTTGAGGACTTCCGCGCACCTATCGTTCACGACAGAAACGGCTACTATGCCGATGATCTGGACGAGGGTGACAATATCCGGCTTGAGGGTGAGATATGGAAGGTCGAGAAAAAGAATGACTACATGATACACCTCTCCCGTGAAACGGACGAGGGAATACTTGACAAGCACTTATATGAGCACTGGCAGGAAGCGCTTACTCAAAAGGGCTTTGAGTACATTCCCGAAAATCAGCCGGTCATTCAGGAGCCGGTTGAAGCCGTAAAGCCTAAAAAACAGCGTAAGAAAGCTGAAAAAAAGGTAGAACCGGAGCCGGAACCGCGTGGAGAACAGCTTTCGTTCTTCGGTGAGCCTGTGGAATCAACGGAATCAAAGAAACCTAAAAGGCGCGAGAAACTGCGCCTTATATATCCTGCGGTCAATGTTTCAACGGAAATGATCGACCATGCGTTAAGGGGTGGCAGCGGAAAGCCGCAGAGCCTTGAAAGGATAGCATATCAGTTTCAGCTTGGTAGGACTGACGCTGAAAACGCCGAATTTCTGCGTAAAGAGTTCGGAACTGACGGACGCGGCTTTTATCTGCCGGACGAAACGCAGTTGTCGGTATGGTTCGATAAGGACGGAGTGACCTTCGGAGCAGGTGTGACAGCTTTCAATATAGTTACAAAGGAACATCTGACTTGGGAAGAAGCTGCAAAGCACATAGGCAATATGTTTGCGAATGGTGAGTATTGTTCGCAGGACATCATTGACAGGTCGGCTGAAAACGAAATTAACGACTTGGCTGCACAGATATGGCATATTCATCAGGATATAGACCGTGACTCCGGAGTTGAGTATTTCCTTTCTGATGATAAGTTTGAGGGCGGGTATCCCGATTCGCATAATCGCATTATGGCTGACCTTGAAGACCCCGAAATGCTGAAAAAGTACATATCCGGTATGGAGGACTTTATCCGCAGATATGAGGAAAACCATGATATATTACGGTTTCGGTTTCATAAGCCGAAGGAAGCACTTTCCCGTTTGAAAGACCTTCAAAGACAGAGAACGGAACTTCTCACAAAACCGGATTTTGAGTATAAGCCGGTATTCTTCATTACCGAAGATGAGAAGGACAAACTTCTGCTTGAACACTACGGTTACAGTCACGGCAAATTCAATATTGCGAAATACTTTGAACAGCACGAGGACGAAAAGGAGCGGATAGCCTTTCTAAAAAAGGCATACGGTGACGGTGGTTCAAGCAAAATGGGTTATGATGAATGGCACGACTCAAAGGGTATCCGCTATTCCAAAACCGATTACTCGTTGGGTAAGGTTAGCTGCAATGTCCTGATGAAGTGGAATGAGGTCGCGGAGCGTATAGATTGCCTTATAGCCGAAGGAAAGTATATAACGCAGACTGAAATTGACGAGCGGATAAAGGACGCAAAGCGTGACCTTGAAAGATGTGATCCTACGGATTTCATTGACAAATATACTTTTGAGCGGGCTAAAGAAGTGCTTGACGAGTATGGAGTTGATTATTCTGACATTCTCGCTAAACGGGGACTTGCGGCTGATACTGCTATTGATGAGCCGGAAGAAGCGGAGCATAAAGAGCCGGAAAAAGCGGAAGAAACTGAACGCGCTGAGCCGGACACTGTGGAACAGCAGAAAGAACCTACAGAACGGCAGCAGGAACAGGAAACCATTGATAACCGTTATATAGAAGAACAGACAGAAGCGGTGTTTGTGGATATAAATGATGAGAACTTCATTTATGTTGCTTTTACCGACAACGGTATAGAATACACAACATTTGCTCCTGATCTTACTCCTATTGACGGTGGTATAATGGAAGATGTGGAAACCGATGATCTGCGGCTGGCTGCTTCTCTCGCTATGGGAGATGATGAAAAGAACCTTGCTGAGATCAGAGATACAGACCTTTTCAATGAACTTATAGAGCTTGACTATTCCGGCGATGTACCCGAAAGGCTTGCGGAACTGAAAGCTGATGCTTTGGCGAATATGCCCGATTTTCCCAATAACGCTGATTTTTCTGTTGAGGAAGAAGCAGCGGTGTATATGGATACCCGTGATGAAAGTTTCATATCTGTTATGCAGGTGGACGAGGGCATAGAATACACACTTTATGCACCTGACCTTACTCCCATAGATGGCGGAGTTTGGGAAATGGACGAGGCTATATCGCTTTCGGAAGCGGTGGCGCAGCTTTCAGGCTCGGAAATAAGCAATTATGTTGAAATAGCTGACTATGACACTTTCTTTGAGATAGCGGATATGAACACTGACCTTGATGTTCCTGCGGAACTTGCAAGATTAAAAGCTGACGCATTTGCAAGCAGACCGAAAGAGCCGAAGCAGACGGTTAATGAGCCTGTGCAGAGTGCAGAGGAAGTCATTGACGAGAGTACGGTGGAAGTTGAGAAGAGTGAGCTGGATGAATCCGTGAATGAACGGACAGAGGAAAATCCGGAATTGTCGGCGGTTGAAGCTGAAACAATGGAGAATGAGGAATCGGAAACAGTAACTTCCGAAAAGACTGTATCCGAACCGAAAGAAGATAAACCTACGGTCAATGCTCCCGAAACTATCCGCATGACACCGAAAAAAGAGCCTAAAACCGGCGAGCCTGTAACATATCATTTCAATGAAGGCGATATAGTACAGGGCGGGGCAAAGGCAAAGTTCAAGGCTAATGTGGCTGCTATTCAGCTTTTGCAGAAGCTTGAAACCGAAAACAGATATGCTACTCCCGAAGAACAGTCCGTATTGGCTGGCTATGTAGGGTGGGGCGGTATTCCGCAGGCGTTTACATCAGGCAGAGCGGCTGAAAGCCTTGCCGGAAATCTCGGTGAAGCGGCTCCGTCCGGCTGGGAAGCCGAACAGCAGCAGTTGCGCGAACTTCTTACTCCCGATGAATACAAGGCGGCAAGAGCGTCAACACTGACAAGTTTCTATACTCCGCCGGAGATCACGGACGGAATATATCAGGCACTTGAACAGTTCGGCTTTGAGGGTGGCAATATCCTTGAACCTTCAATGGGTGTCGGTAACTTCTTTGCCAAAATGCCCGAAGAAATGCACGAAAACTCCCGCCTTTACGGTGTGGAACTTGACAGCATAAGCGGCAGAATAGCGCAGTTGCTTTATCCGCAGGAGCATATTCAGGTCAAGGGCTTTGAGCAGACAAACTTCAACAACAACAGCTTTGATGTTGTTGTAGGCAATATTCCGTTCGGTGACTATCGGGTAAGTGATAAGGCTTATGACAAGCTGGGTCTGAAAATACATGACTATTTTGCGGTAAAGGCGGTAGATAAGGTAAAACCGGGCGGTGTGGTCGCTATCGTTACAAGTAAGTTCACTATGGACAAGCTGAATGACAAGGCGAGAAGATACCTTGCGGAGCGCTGTGATCTGCTTGGTGCGGTGCGTCTGCCTAATGACGCTTTCAAGAAAAATGCCGGAACAGAAACAACAACAGATATATTGTTTTTTCAGAAGCGTGATACTTTGACGGTGACAGTTCCCGATTGGGTACATACCGGACAGACACCGGACGGGATACCTTGTAATCAGTATTTTGTAGATAATCCCGATATGGTTCTCGGCACAATGGCTTGGGACGAACGCATGAAGGGTAAGTATGGAGAGGACAGCAAGGTAACAGCCTGCTATGGCAATTCGGAGATACCGCTTGCGGAGCAGATAAAGGAAGCTATCGCCAAAATCAAAGGTTCGATAGAAACAACAAGGGCGGAGGAACAAGAGAAAGGAGAAATAAGTGTCATTCCCGCCGATCCTTCAGTAAGGAACTTTACACATACACTTGTTGACGGAAAGCTCTATTTCCGCGAAAACGAGATAATGGCAGAGGTGCAGGAAACCGGAAAAACGCTTGAAAGAATGATCGGTATGCACAAGATAAGGCTTGCGGCTATGGCGGTCATTGACGCGCAGGCGGCACAGTGCTCCGATGAGGAACTTCACACATTGCAGAACGCATTGAATGTGGAGTATGATAAATTCCATAAGGCATACGGCAATATAACCGATCCGGTCAATGAGCGCTGTTTCAGACAGGACGATGACTACAATACCCTTGCGGCATTGGAGATCATAGATGTTGAGAAGAAAACCGTCAAGAAGTCGGAAATATTTACAAAGCGCACCATTCTCCCCGAAATGGAGATAACGCAGGTCGATACACCGGAAGAAGCCTTGCAGGTATCACTTGACCGTATAGGTAAGGTCGATATAGAGTATATGGCGAAGCTGGTCGGCTGCGCTCCCGAAAAGCTTATAGATGATCTGAAAGGGGAGATATTCCGCGATCCTACGCTGATAAAAGACGATGTTCAGTATTCGGGATATGTTGACGCTTCTGAATATCTTTCGGGAAATGTTCGTGAAAAGCTGAAAATTGCCAAAAGTTATGCGGACCATATCGACAGTAGCTTTCAACAGAATGTTGAAGCACTTCAAAAGGTAATTCCGAAAGACCTTGAAGCAAGTGAAATATCCGTGCGTATAGGGGCTAACTGGATTGACGTTGAGGATTACAACAGATTCCTGCATGAATACGCAAGAGCTGATACAGGACCACTCGGACATCCCGTAACGAGAACCAAAATGGGCGAGTACAAGATAGAGGGAAAGTATTCTGACAGATCTGTTGCCGCTAACGAAACCTACGGCACACATAGAATGTCAAGTTACCATATCTTTGAAAACCTGCTCAATCAGCGTGACATAATCATTCGTGACGCTGAAAAGAACGACGACGGTAAGACTGTCTATGTGATAAACGCAAAGGAAACACAGGTCGCAAAAGAAAAAGCAAGACAGATGAAGGAGGCGTTCAGAGAATGGCTGTGGCAGGATATTGACCGCAGACAGAAGTATGTCGAGCGTTACAACTTCCTTTTCAATGCTATTCGCGGGCGTGAGTATGACGGTTCACATCAGTCTTTCCCCGGTATGAATCCCGCTATAAAGCTGCGTCCTCATCAGGAAAATGCGGTTTTAAGAGCAAAGTTGAGCGGTAATACGCTTTTGGCTCACTGTGTAGGTGCTGGCAAGTCGTTTGAAATGATCGCCGCAACTATGGAAAAGAAGCGGCTCGGACTTATAAACAAGGGCTGCATAGTTGTTCCGAAACATCTTACTTTACAGATGGCGAGCGAATGGATGCGCTTGTATCCTAACGCAAAGCTGTTGGTTGCCCGTCCCGAAGATTTCACAAAGGACAACAGACAGAAATTCATAGCAAGGTGCGTAACAGGCGATTATGACGCGGTTATAATGTCTTTTCAGCAGTTTGAGCGCATACCGATGTCGGACGAATACCGCAGAATGTTTATGGAGAAGGAACTTGATGAAGTCATGGAAGCACTGGAATCAACCGATTCAGATGACCGTGTTTCTGTCAAGGCACTTGAAAGGCAGCAGAAGCGCATAGAGGAACAGCTTGACAAGCTCATGTCCTCTGCGAAGGATAATTCGCTGTGTTTTGAAAAGCTCGGTTTTGACTACCTTGTCTGCGATGAAGCCCACAACTACAAGAACTGTTTTGTAGCTACAAAAATGTCGAATGTTGCCGGAGTTCAGACAACGGCGGCGCAGAAGTCGGAAGATATGCTGATGAAAACGCAGTATCTCAACGATAAATACGGCTGCAACAATATCTTATTCGCAACTGGCACACCTGTAAGTAACAGTATGGTGGAGTTCTATGTAATGCAGCGGTATCTGCGTCCTGATCTGTTTGCGCAGGCTGGACTTGATACATTTGATGATTGGGCTTCTACATTCGGTGAAGTCGTTTCGCAGCTCGAAATAAAGCCTGCCGGTGACGGGTTTCAGGTCAAGAACAGATTTTCAAAGTTTGTAAATATTCCTGAACTTATGCAGATGTACAAGGAGTTTGCGGATATTCAGACTCCTGATATGGTAAAGCTGAAAGTACCGGAACTTACCTCCGGAAAGCCGATAATTGTATCTTCAAAGCCGGACGAGTATCAAAAGATGTATATGCAGGAACTTGCACGAAGAAGTGAAGCAATACACGGCGGTAATATTGACCCGCGAGTGGATAATATGCTGAAGATCGTGCGCTGTTAAACGCACAAATGTATTCTCCCCACAGGGGAGCGTTATTAGAAGATTATAACGGGAACAATCGGCTTACTTGGATTGGAAACATGAAGAGGACAA
>JAFVBZ010000137.1 GCA_017479645.1 Ruminiclostridium sp.
CTATGAGCACACCATACGAGCCTGCTACATCGGATATATTACGCAGGCGATAGTCAACAATCTCGCACCGCTGCTGTTCATAACGTTCTCTTCCGAGTACGGTCTGTCGCTTGACAGGATAACCCTTATAACGACAGTGAACTTTCTTGTGCAGCTTGCAGTCGATCTGCTTTCGGCGAAGCTGATAGACCGTATAGGATACCGTACATCGGTCATCACGGCGCATATACTTGCGGCTGCGGGACTTGTGATGCTTGCTGTGCTGCCGGAGATGCTTCCGGATCCGTACATAGGGATACTTGCTGCAGTAGTCGTGTATGCGACAGGCGGCGGGATAATCGAGGTGCTTATAAGCCCGATAGTTGAAGCCTGCCCTACGGCGAGCAAGGAGAAGGCGATGAGTCTTCTGCACTCGTTTTACTGCTGGGGGCATCTTGCAGTTGTGGTATTATCGGTACTGTTCTTTCATTTCGCGGGATTATCGAACTGGCATATTCTTGCGGTGCTGTGGGCGGTCATACCTTTGGCTAACATCGTGTATTTCAGCCTTGTGCCGATCTATACGCCGGACAGCGGGAGCGGGGAAGAACGGCATACCGGAAATCTCTTCCGGAACCGGGGATTTCTGCTTTTTCTTCTGCTTATGGTATGCGCCGGCGCATCGGAGCAGGCGATGAGCCAGTGGGCATCGGCTTTTGCCGAATCTGCGCTTCACGTTCCGAAGTCACTCGGCGATATTCTCGGGTCCTGCGCATTCGCGCTTTTTATGGGAACTTCCCGCGCGATATACGGAAAATTCGGAGATAAGATACCGCTGAAAAAGTATATGACCGGGAGCTGTGTGCTTTGTATCGTATGCTATCTTACGGCGGTATTTGCGCCGTTCCCGCTGCTTGCACTTCTCGGCTGTGCGCTGTGCGGATTTTCGGTGGGCATATTCTGGCCGGGGACATTCTCGGCTGCGGCACGATCAATACCGAACGGCGGAACGGCGATGTTTGCGTTCATGGCGCTGGCGGGAGATCTGGGCTGTGCGTCCGGACCGACGGTTGTGGGATTTACAGCGGATATTTCCGGCGGGAAGCTTGGATCGGGTCTGCTTGCGGCGGTATTGTTTCCGGCGGTAATGCTTGCGGGAACAGCGTTTACTTCCCTGTTCGGGAAGAAGATAAAAATGGAGCATAAGTTATGAGATCAGATTATAAATTTGCGAAAAAAATGGGTGATGAAGCGGTACGGGCTGCCGTAAAGAACGGTATGTCGCCGTATCTGCCCGTACTTGATACATTTGAAGAAGTCAAGCACTCGCTGGGAGAGGTGCGGCTCGGACTTATGGAGCTTCCCATAAGCCGCATAAAGGGCAATAAGGAGATGGGGCGCAACAACGCTTTCGCCAACAACTTTATGCCGATATTCCCGGAGACTTCCGAGTTTGCGACGAAGTGGGCGCGGCTTTACGATTCCTATATGGAAGAGGGGATCCGTGACGCGATCGAGTGCTATGAGTATATGAACCAGTACTATGTGCTTGAGGGCAACAAGCGAGTATCGGTATCGAAATACGGCGGAGGCGAGTATATCCTTGCCAATGTTATCCGCATACTGCCTGCAAAGAATGACACAAAGGAAGTCAAGGTATATTACGAGTATCTCGATTTTTACGCGGTAACGAAGAATTATTATATCGTTCTGAACGAACCCGGCGGATATGCGAAGCTTGCCGAACTGCTCGGTCAGAACCTTACGGACCCGTGGGACGAACAGCTTTGTGCCGATATGAAAGTGGCGTATTTCAAATTCGGCAAGCTTGCCCGCACGATACTCGATCTGAGCAGTGACTTTACATTAGGTGACGCATTCCTCGTCTATATCTCGATATTCCCGATGAAGACACTGTTTGAGGAAAGCGACGAACAGATCATAAAGAATATCCGGCTTGCGAAGAAGGAGCTTCTTGCCGACCGCGGAGTTGACAGCATAGCATTCCTTGAAGAGGCTCCGGAAGCGGCAAAGCAGAAGAGCAGTCTTTTCATACCGAACCTGTTTTCCTCAAAGAAAGAATATACCGAGACATCTCCGCTCAGAGTGGGCTTTATCTTCGATGCCGGCGTTGACGAGTCCCGCTGGATAGAGAGCCATGAGCTGGGGAGAATGTACGCTGACGAGATGACCGGCGCAAGCGCGGTAACAAAAAGATACATCTCTGCTAACAGGAACGGCAACATTGAGGACGCTCTTGCCGAAGCGATCGCGGACAAGAACGAGATAATCTTCACGGTATCGCCGAAGATGATGCCGGATACGCTTAAAGCCGCGGTGCTGAACCCGTCGGTGAAATTTCTGAACTGCTCGGTAGGTCAGGCTCATTCGGCGGTAAGATGCTACCACGGAAAGCTGTATGAAGCCGCGTTTCTTATGGGTATTCTCTGTGCGGACACGATGCTTCTTGACAGAAATACTTCCGGCGAAAGGAAGATCGGTTATATTGCGAGAGCCGGAGCGAGCAGGCGCGTTCTGAATCTGAATGCGTGTGCAAGAGGCGTATCGCTGATAGACCCGGACTGCCGGATAGAGCTCAGGTATCTCGGTGAGGGCGATCACACCGACTGGAGAAGCGAGTGGGCGGACAAAGGCATTCCGATATACGCGGATTTCGATTATTCCACATTGCCGGGCATTGAAAACAAGCCCGGAGTTTACCGCATTGACGGGGACAAGGACATACATCTCGGAACGCCGTATTTCAGCTGGGGCAGGTATTATGTACAGATAGTTCAGTCCGTGATGAGCGGCGCATGGGATATCGGCAGTCTTGTAAGTTCCAATACAGCGGCGAACTACTGGTTTGGTCTTTCGACCGGAGTTGTGAACATCGTCACGCCGGTGCTGCCGTATCAGACGCAGAAGATGCTGTCTTTCTTCAAGAATTCGATAGTGCGCGGCGGCTATGATCCGTTTACCGGCGAACTGCACATGCAGGGGGAGATCGTTTCCGAGGAGCGTTCGACACAGAGAAACAAGATATCTGCGTCGCTTGAAAAGCTGAAAGACGGTCAGATCGTGGCAATGGACTGGCTGAACGACAATATAGACGGAACGATGCCTTTGGGCGAAGAGATCATCTGACGGGAGAAGGGTATGAAGATACTTGTTGTAGCCGACGAGGAGTCGAAATCTCTCTGGGATCACTACCTGCCGGAGAAGCTTGCAGGGGTGGATCTTATCATATCCTGCGGCGATCTGCGCTCGGAATATCTCGAATTTCTTGCTACAATGGTGAAGTGTCCTGTGCTTTACGTTCCGGGTAATCACGACGAGCGGTATGTCGAGTCTCCGCCGGGAGGCTGTACGAATATAGACGGGCGTATCTTCATATACAACGGGATACGGATACTCGGATTCGGCGGCGCCATGAAGTATAAGAAGGGACCGTATATGTTTTCCGAGCGGGAGATGCGTTATCATATCTGGCGCAAGAAGCTTTCCATAATAAGGAACGGCGGCATTGATATTCTTGTGACGCATGCTCCTGCAAAGGGCTACGGAGATCTCCCCGATCTCCCGCACCACGGGTATAAGTGCTTTGATGATCTGCTGACAGAATGCAGACCGGCATATATGCTACACGGTCACGTTCATGCGAATTACGGAAGCAGATTCCGTCGTGTAACGGTGCATCCTTCCGGAACGCATATTATAAACGGATTTGACAAGTATTACTTTGATTTTGACGAGGCGCTGAGACCTTCATTTACACGGCGCGAGCTTGCGAAGAGCCTGCTGGGGAAGTTTGTTGTTTAGTCAGAAAATTGTGGGTGAGCGGCGCTTGCGCGCTGTGTCCTGCGCGGACAGCGCCAGCCTGCGCGGCTGGATCGCGCAAGGGCAAAGCCCTTGACCCGAATGACCGTAATACGGAAATAAGAAAGTTTTATCATAGATAAAAGAACCGCTGAATGTGTTTTCATTCAGCGGTTAGTCTTTCAATAAAAGCTTTTTTATTTTCACAGATTTTCAAATCTCCGTGGTACGGGATTTGGTGCAGGGCTTGCCCTGCCGCGGGACGGGGGCGCGTAGCCCCAGCGCTGTCCGCGAGGACGTCTGTCGGGAAAGTTCCTTTTCCGACAGACTGACCGCTGAATGCTAACACATTCAGCGGTTTGGTTTTTCTGATGATATTTTGCCGGAGTCCATTCTGTATGAAACATCTGCGTATGTGAGAGCATCTTTCTCGTGAGTTACAACGAATACAGAAGTTCCGTTTGCTGCCGTTTCTTTAAGCAGTCCGAGCACCAGCGCCGTATTCTCGTCGTCGAGATCGCAGGTAGGTTCGTCTGCGAAGATCGCGTCCGGCTTGCGTATCATAGCCCGTGCTATTGCCACGCGCCGCAGTTCTCCGCCCGAAAGCTCTGCCGGCATCACGCTTTCGAGGTGAGATATGCCGAGCCTTTCCATAAGTTCACGAGCGTAAGGGTACACGCTTTTCAGTTCCGTATCACGTTTCAGCATATACGGAAGGCAGATATTCCCGATAACGTCAAGGCTCTGTATCGCAGTCTGACCCTGCGGGATAACGCCGATGTGGATATTTCGGAAATCGGACAGCTTCACATCGTCGAATGCGTAGATATCATCGTTGCCGTACAGCACTTTTCCGGTTGTCGGCGGGAGCAGCCCGGACAGTATGTTGAGAAGAGTACTTTTTCCGCTTCCGGAACGTCCCATGAGAAGCGTGAGCTTTCCGGGTTCAATTTCGATGTCAGTGGGCTGAACGGCAGTAAAGCGGTTGGTGCCGGCGCTCTGACGGATAAAATCCTTTCCTGCGCCCTGTGCGGTAATCTTCATCAGTTGTCACCTCTCAGAATAAGTCCGGTATCTATCCGGCTTATGCGGTATGCCGAGAATGCGGCGGATATCATTCCCGCGCCGACAGAGACCGCAAGTGCGAATGCCGCGCAAATAAAGGCGGTCGGCAGGGAAGGGAGCAGGAACGGCAATCCGAGGCTTTCCTCGATAAGCCCGTTGAACGGCAGAATTATCAGCAGTCCAATCATTATTCCGGATACCGCCCCGGTCAGTGTTATCATAAGCGCTTCGGTCATCACGATGCCGGAAAGCTTTTTGCGCGAAGCTCCGGCTGTACGCAGCACGGCGAACTCTTTCTTTCGCCCGTTCACACTCATATAAAATGCAAGGAACAGTATAACAAGACCGAGCACCCATACTGCCGCGATAAGCACTCCGATCAGATCGGAAACGCCGATAAGGCTGTCCGAGACACCGGAGATCATATCCTTGGTTTTGAAGGATTTTGTCCGGCGGACATGCAGGTTCAGATCGTTGAGTACCTCGTCAACAGAGTACCCGTCCGCGACTTTTATGAGAATGCAGGAGACCGAGTTGTCCGGGTCTATCTTGCCGAACTCGTTCATGCCGAGTTCGACCGATGAGCGGATAAGCTCCCTGATAGTGTTCATGTTGGTATAGACCGCGGTGTCAAGGTCAGTCCCGGTCTTGTCGAGCTTTGCGGCAACATTGCAGGTCACACCGTAGAATGTGATAGTATTTCCGACGAACACGCTGAGATCGTTTCCTACCACAACGTCAAGATCTTTCAGCTCGCCGCCCGCAGACTTCTTTATCCACGGCGATACGGTGAAATCTGTCTCCGGGTCGTAGCCGATTATCTGGAGCGGTACCGAACAGCACCCCGAGCTTGCGGAAGCAAGGAACAGCTGGGGAGAGATCTTTTCTATGCCCTCTCTTGCCGCGACTTTGTCGTAATAAGATCTGTCCATATAGAAGTAGCCCTTGCTGCCCTGGAGCACGATATTCTCGAAATTATGCTTTGATACGGCTGATGCGGGAACTACCATGATATCCGCTCCCAGACGGGCTTCAAGAGCTTCAAGCCCGGTGCGCAGACTGCTTACGACGAGTGTACCGCATACCACCGATGCGGCCATAAGCGCGGTGAGTATCACAAGTATCAGCGATCTTGCTCCATGCCCGGTCACATTTCTGAATGAAAGGCTTTCCGTAAGCTTCATTTATCCTGCCCTCTTCCCGTTTTTCTGAAGATGACAGCTGCGTTTACGGCTGCTGTGACTGCGATAAGCACCGATAAAACGATGACAGCCGGGCGCGTAACGGAGTGGCAGTGCATATTCGTCATCATGCAGAGGTTTATAAGTCCGGCAGGGGTAAATGCGGCTATTGCGGCTGCGGGTACTGCGGCAAGTGAAGCTCCCGCGCCTGTCCTGCTTTTGCCAAATATAAGGACGAGCACCGATATCACCGTAAGAGCGATGCCGATCCCGAATACCGCCTGTTCTGCCCAGTGGCAGTTCATCCATGAGCCGTCGTCCTTTGGTCCGCAGGCTGAAAATACCGTTTTCACGCCGACAGTAAGTGCAAGTGACAGAATTGTCAGCACAATTCCACCTATGCGTTCTCTGATCTTTTTCATAGCTTTTCCTTTCTTCTGTTCAGTAATCAATATCTGTGTGTGACATCGGATATTCCGCATAAAATGCTTCTGCGGAATATTCCGGATCTCTTACATGATCTGCGGAGAAGCTCTCTTCGCTTCGCAGATAGTAACCGTGATCTCCGCTGAGTTTGTCCCATGTTATGTCTATGTTGTAATACTCGCCGTCCACCCGGACTATGTTCCATGCGTGGTATTCCGTACCTCCGCTCTTTACCGCTGTCCCGGTTATTACACGGGCATCGAGTCCGGCTTCACGCATGAGCCGGTAAGTTAGCACAGCGTAACCCTGGCATACAGCACACCCGTTGAAAAGAGCCGCATAGGCGGTGGATTTCAGGTGGTAATGCTCGTTTTTTCTGTGGATCCGGTCATACTCCACGTTATCGTAAATGTAGTCATAGACCGCACGGACTTTCTGTTCATCGGTCTTTCCGTCAAGCTGCAGAGAGCTGATGATCTCATCGATCCGCCGGGTGACTTTCTCTTCCTGTTCCGGATCGGTGTAGTATTCCGGGGTCAGCGTTATGAGGTAATCGCAGCCGTTTTCGCTGTCTGTGCGGGTATATCCGAGATCGTAGCCGCCGTACTGGTGGTAGATATAATCTCCCTCGCATGGGTCATCTGTCTCGGATATTGCAAACTTCACGATCTCGTTCATGACAGCGGGGATATCGTCCATATTGTCAGACGAAGAAGTGTATCCGACGGTTATTTTCCGGCTTCTCTCGCGGAATGCCTTCCGTACAGTCTCGATGACCGCGTCCGCATTGGTGAAGTAGAAGCTGAGATCGCGCCTCACTTCGTAATGGTATTTCTGGGTGTCACAGGAGGAAGTGAGCAGCAGTGCTGCTGCAAGAATGACAGCTGCCGCCTTTCTCATTTCTTCTTACCTGCCCGGAACTTCCGCTTCCACACCGCCGCCGCGTTGGAGTTCACCATAAGGTGCTCGGTATCTATCCCGGCAGGGCAGATATCCTTGCAGGAAAGTGACTTGCCGCAGCCACGGTAGAAGTGCTTGCCGTATTCGCCGTACAGCCGCTTTCTGTCGCCGGCTTCCGAAACGGCGATAAGTCTTGATGACGGCGACAGCCCCGCTGCGCCGAAGAATTTACCGCCTGCGTAGAAGTTGGGACAGACTTCGAGACAGCAGCCGCATTGCAGGCACCGTGAAGCTTCATAAGAATCTCCTGTCATATCCGCGACGGAGTTTTCCTCAAGCCACGAGCCGAGGTTTTTGAGGTTCTCGAACATGGTGCTTCTGTCAACCATAAGGTCACATACCACAGGAAACTTTTTCAGCGGTGCAAGCTTTATCGGCTTTTCGCCGTATTCATACACCCTTGCGTCGCAGGCGAGCCGCGGTCTGCCGTTTATAAGCATCGCGCAGGCGCCGCATTTCTTCTGCTTGCAGCTTCGTTCCCAGGTTACAGGGTCTTCGGGTATCTGTTCGGAGTTTATGCGTTCAATAAGCTCCGCGACAGTCGCACGAGAGCCGGTATCTACGGCGAAGGTCTGTTTATATGGTTTATCGGTACGGCTTTTCTGCCGCTGTATCTCTATCGTTGCTATCATCGGTTTTCCTTTCGGGGATATCGTTAAATGTCACGCACACCGTGCCGCCGTTATATTCCGAAACTGTCGTCTGTCTGAAATTTACGAGCGTTTCGGGGAAATCCTCCCGGAAGTGCGCACCGCGGCTTTCCGTGCGTCCGAGCGCGGAGTAAAGCATAGCCTGTGCGACTGCTTTTCTTGCCGTTTCGGTATCATTTGCGCAGGGAAGGGCGTTTATTTCTGCCAATGCCTTCTTTATTCCGCTTTCGTTCCGTACTATACCGAGACCGGAAGAAAGTATCCTGCAGGTCTCCGAAGCGAATGCCGCCGAATGGGTCACAGCGAAAGCGTCCTTTCCGGTGAACTCCGAGCAGTCCGCACCGGCGCTCTTATCCGCGTTCTGTGCTGCGCTCTTTGCGGCGGTCATTCCTCCGAACACCGCACCGAGCATAGAGTTGCCGCCGAGACGGTTTGCGCCGTGGTATATGCAGGCGCATTCTCCTGCCGCGAAAAGTCCGGGCATGCTGGTTCTGTGGGACGGATCGGTGTAAATACCGCCCATGAAGTAGTGGATCCCCGGTTCTACCGGTATCGGATCCTCCGCCGGGTCAAGGATCATATAATCCATTACCTCTTTCCGAAGGTCGGAGAGCTTGTTCTGCCATGTATCGGCGGGTATTCCGGTCATATCGAGGAATGTATCCCTCCCGTCGCGAAGCTCAAAGAACATCTCCCTTGAAACTACGTCTCTGGGCATAAGGTTTCCGAGTTCGGGGTATCTTTCCTCCATAAAATACAGCTCATCACCCTTCTTTTCCGAGAACAGCCGTCCGCCTTCTCCGCGTGCCGCCTCGCTTATAAGGCAGCGCTTTCCGGGTATGCCAATCGTCGTCGGGTGGTACTGTATCATCTCAAGGTTCGCAAGCTTCACGCCCTGTGCGAACATAACCGCGGTGATGTTTCCGGTATTGGTGACAGTGCCGGTGGTAATGCCGGGGAAAAAGCCGTTGAGACCGCCTCCCGCCGTTATCACTGTGCCGTGCAGGTCATACATTTTTCCTGTGTAATTGTCGGAAACGCGTACCCCGGTGCATTCCCCGTTCTCTGTCAGCAGACGTACGAATGTGTGGTGCGGATAACGTGTCACAAGACCGCGCGCCTCGTATTTTCTGACCTCGTCGATAAGCGAAGTCATTATCATCTTTCCCGTGCTGCTCTGCGCAAAGGCGGTGCGCTTCTTTTTCTGACCGCCGAAGCTGCGGAGCATGATGCTTCCGTCGGGATTGCGGTTGAACGGCACTCCAAGCGAAGCAAGCCTTCTCACAACTTCCGGTGCGTTCTCTGTCAGTGCTCTTACTGCGGTCGGGTCTGCAAGCTGCACCCCTCCGCGCATGGTTTCCTCAAAGTGCAGCTCTGTGGTGTCTCCCTCGCCCATTGTATCAAGTGCAGCGTTTATTCCGCCTTCCGCAAGTACGGACTGCGCACGTTCGGAATTCTGTGCGGATATCAGCGCGCACTTGATCCCGCGCTCCGCAAGTGTCATCGTAGCCGAAAGTCCGGCAAGTCCCGCTCCGATAATATTAATCATAACCTGCACCTCACATTATCCAGCGGAAATAGTATATCACGAACGCCGCTCCTGCAGCAAGCAGAAGCACCGACAGTACGAATGCGCAGTCACCGAGAAAGTCTTTCGCCTTTCCTGCTCCGAGCGCCAGCATCAGCGGGCGGATATTCGTTACAATGTGGACAAGCAGAGATACCACAAACAGCAGAGAACTGATAAGCTGCGGGATATCAAACAGATTCAGTCTGAACACTTCGCCATTTGTTCTGCCGCTGAAGATTATAACATGCGATACAAGGAAAAGCATTACCGCGAACCCGCTTATGCGTCTTATCCAGAACAAACGGTTCTCGCGGAAATACCCCGCGCCCGACTTGCTCTGCGCTTTCAGTGTTGCGGCGGTAAGTATCACGCCTATTACGGTATGCACCACAGTCAGCACAAATAACAGCACTGCTCCGATCTTCATCAGGGTATTCCCGCCGGGCATTATCCCGGCAAGCTGCAGCCCGCCCATTATCATGTGCGCCAGGAACAGCACTATCATAGCTATCCCGAGTATCGCATTCAACTTTCTCACATCAGTCTCCTTGATCCGTGATCCGGATAACGTCCACGTTTTTCCCGTCATAAACCGACGAGACCCCGTAGGCTCCGGAAGCCTCTTCCGATACGATCATAACGTCGAATCTGCCGAGATCCGCTTTGGACAGCGTAAGTACCGGATCTCCGCTCGCCAGCTTCATCTGGTTTTCCGGCAGCCTTGACATAAAGCTCTGCGCCATTGTGAATGCACCCGCATCACCGTCCAGCGTTACGCATTCTATATCGTCGAAGATGACTTCCGAATCACCGCCGGAAAAGAACCTCTGCCATGCCGCAAGTTCTTTTTCGCTCTTGTGGCGCTCCCGGTTTATCATGACCGTGTAGCTGCCGGAGGGCTTTTCGATTATGACCGAAGCGCTTGATACAGCGTCCGTTCCGCCGGTGAGCTTCGTCAGTCCGCCGGTAAGGACAAGCGGTATGCCGAGCAGGGCAGTGATCCCTGCTGCACATACCGCGATATGAACGATCTTTTTCATTACTCTTTCTTTACAGCCTGTGCGAGTGCGTTTTCAGCGGCTTCGACAAACTGCCCGTAATTGATAGTGGCACCGCTTATTGCGTCAACGGAATTGGGGTCACCGCCGGACAGCACCAGCTGTTCCGCGTACTTTTCGCAGGCTCCCACAGCTTTCTGCGCTTTGTTGTAGAAATCCTTGTTCGCAATGCTGCCCTGCTTTTTTCCATAGTCCTCGCCTTTTTCGGTGCCGTCAAGCTCGTAGGTGGTGAATGTGCAGTCGGATATTACTCCGCCGCTTATTGTGATCTTAACTATCCCGTAGCCGTTTCCGTCCTCGGAACCGTCGTCGTTTATGTACTCGGCGCTTCTTGCTTCGTATGTTCCGTCGTTATAGGAAACGGGTGCGCTTCCGCAGCCGGAAAGAGCTGACAGTGCCATGACAGCCGCAGCCGCGATCAACATTCTTTTCATCTCTTTGCCACTCCTTTGATTATATCATATATTCTTTTACTTGTCAAACTTTATCTCACCTGTAAAATGCTCGTTTATCGTTTCTTTGTGCAGTTTTCCGTTTCTTAAATATACAGTCCTCTGCGCTACCTCGGCAACTTCCGGGTCATGGGTTACGACAATGAGCGTTGTTCCTTCGCTGTGAAGCTTGTGAAACAGATCAACGACGATCTTCTCGTTTGCGTCATCGAGGTTTCCGGTAGGCTCATCGGCAAGGATTATCTCCGGGTAGTTTATAAGCGCCCGCGCTACGCAGACTCTCTGCTGTTCGCCGCCGGAAAGCTGGCTGGGGAGATGCTTTGCTCTGTCGGCAAGACCTACGCGGTCAAGTGCTTCAAGGGCTTCCTTCTCGTCCGGCACGCTGTGGTAATACTGTGCGAGCATCACATTCTCGATAGCGGTAAGATAGTTTACAAGATGGAACTGCTGGAAGATCAGTCCTATCTTGTCACGGCGGATAGTCGTGAGATTTTTGGCGCTCTCTTTTGCAATATCCACGCCGTCCAGCAGCACTTCGCCCTTTGTAGGCTTATCCATGCAGCCGATTATGTTCATCATGGTGCTCTTTCCGGAACCGGAAGGCCCCATGATCGACAGCCATTCTCCCTTCTCTACCTTCAGATTGACATCATCAAGTGCATGAAGGTCTCCGTATATCTTATAAATGTTCTTCAATTCAAGCAGACTCATATTATTTCACCTATCCCTGAATACAAATTATTGGGTGCAGCGTCACGCTGCCGCTGTCCGCGCAGGACAAGCGCGTAAGCGCTGTTCTGCGCTCGTCTTACTCGCCCTTGAGCACGAGGGCAGGATCTACCTGCGTTGCGCTTCTTATGGGGAGCAGGCAGGAGATGCCGGTCACCGCAACGGAAACGAGTATCGTAACCGGAACTATCAGCGGCATGAAAGATATCGAGCTGCTGAATACGTTGATGCTTACCTGCTGTGCAAATATATAGCCGAGTACCGAGCCGATTATTCCTCCCGCCGCTCCGAGCAGCATTCCTTCACCCATGAATTCCTTTATTATACCGCCGTTTGATGCGCCTATCGCCTTGCGCAGACCTATTTCTTTTCTTCGCTCTGCGACAACCGCAGTCATCGTCGTTGCCACACATATCATCGTGAGCGCGAGTACGATCACCGTTACCAGCAGTACAAGTGCCTGAAGCTTCGTCAGTACCGTCGTTTCGGATTCGGTAACCCGCTTTACGAGTCTTGCGCCGATCTTTGGCACTTCCGCACTTATTTTCTCCGTGTACGCTTTCAGCTCGTCCGATGATGCCGAAACGCTCAGTTCCGCAAGATCGATCACTCCGGATATCCCTGTAAGCTCCTCAAGGTCTGACATCGCCATATATGCGTAGTCCTCTTCGGGTCCGCCTGTTTCAAGGATACCCGTTACCGTGAAGTCCTTGGTGTTGTCAAGAACGGTCTCTTCTCCGCTTCTGCCGTCAAACTCCGGGGTGTAGCTGACTGTCACTTCGTCGCCCACACGCAGTCTGAACTGCTCCGAAAGTCCGGCTCCGAGCAGCAGCTCTCCTCCGCTTGCGGGATATGTTCCTTCCACCGACCAGTAGGGACTTGTGGACTTTGTCTGTTCCATATCCGTTCCCGCTGCCATTACCGGCAGTTCGTGTATTCTCACCGACTCGTAGCGGTAGGGGGTAACTCCGACGATATTCCCGCTGTCGATACGGGAGCGCCCGGCTTCCATATCCTCAGCCGTGAATGTACCCTCTGCCGGCGTGAATATCATATTTGCGCCGTAGTTTCTGAACTGTGCGCCCATCTGCCTCGGAACATCGTAGTAGATCGTCACGAGTCCCGAAAGTATCGTTGCTCCGATCGCTATCGACAGCAGCGCTACCAGCATTCTTGACCGTCTTCTTACAAGAGAGGCGGTTATCATGCGGAAATACATCTGTCTTTTCTTCATTTGTCTCGCCCCCCGTATTATTTCCCGTGCAGTACCTCGCATGGGCTTAACCTTAACATCATGCGTATTGCCGGTATGCAGCCAGCCAGTGTGACTATCAGTACAAGTACAGCTACCAGCGGTATTACAACGGCTCTCATCTCGATAGACGAGCCGAATACCGTGTGACCGATGATCTGTGCGAATCCCCAGCCGGCAAAGAATCCGACCACTCCGCCGACCACAGCGGTCGAGATTATCTCGGTCAGCACCAGACCGGACACTGCGGCGTTCTGTGCGCCTATCGCCTTCATAAGACCGATCTCCGCACTGCGCTCCATTACACTTGCGGTAACAAGATTGCAGATGCCGAGTGCCGCGCCGATAAGACTCAGTATCGTTATCAGCAGCATCAGCAGTTCAGTCTTTTCAAGGATAGCGCCTTCGGAATCCGCTACCTGTCTTACCGGGGAAGCCACCGCATCGGTGATGACCTCCTGTATCTGGTAGCATATCGAGCTTGCGTATGCCGTGCAGTACCAGGTTTCGTACTGCGATATGGTCAGCGATTTCGGATCCTTTGCCGCCTTGACTGCAAGCTCGTTGTCGGGCGTGGTTATCGCGCTGACTTCAATGCTGTCGATCTTTCCGTCAAGGTCTCCGAGGGACTGCGCGGTGTCAAGCGGCATGAATATCTTCTCGTCCTCGTCTCCGCCGGCATCAAATACGCCTGCAATCGTTATATCCGCGTCCGATGCGCTTCCGGAGATATGAACCGTGTCGCCCGCCTTTACTCCGAGCTTCTGTGCAAGCGCCGTTCCTATCATCGCGTAGTTTGCGTTATCGGCTGTCTGTTCGTCCAGCCACTTTCCGTCGGTAACTTCCCACCAGCTTCTCATGCTTGTGACGCCGGCGTCCAGCTGTTCGCCGGTAGGCAGCTCCAGGTGATGATTGAACCATGTGCCTACAGCGTCCGCTTCTGTACCGCCGATGCTTACTTTTGTATTGATGAAAGGTGCATAGTCAACGATGTTGAACGCCCAGAATATGGTCTTTATCTTGCCGAGCTCGTCTTCGCGCAGATAAGCTACGGCTGTGCCGCCGTCCTCGACTTCGTACAGCGAGTTCACGACAGAGTTCTCTTTCGGTACTACCGTTATGTTAGCACCGTAGGTCTTGAGCTCCTGATTGACCTTGTCGCCCACATCGAGCATTACGCTCAGCATCGCGGTGGCAAGTGAAGCGCCCAGCGCTATGGTGAACGCTATCATCAGCATCTTCTTCCACTGGCGGAACAGCGTGCCGAATATCATTCTGAAAAACATTTCCGTTCCCCCTTAATTCTTGAACTCGCTCTCATGCTCAAGGAGCGTGGATATCGGAACGACGATCTGACCGTTCTCGATCCTGTAGTCAATGACTATCGGGTTGCAGCCGCCCTTGAAGCCGATAGTGTTGATGTTCATTACAACATCGCAGAGCTTGCAGACGACCTGACCGTCTTTTTCGTAGTAGCCGGTCTCTCCGCAGATGTCGCAGGCATCAAGTCCTATCCCGTAGGACGAGGAGTTGGGCTTCTTGATGACGATGAAGCGGATCTCCTTGCCTTTATCGGTATTGTAGCCGAAGCGGTGAAGATGTCCGTCCTCCACCATTTCAAACGAAACGTAGATGTTCCCGTCACGCTCCGGTGCATGCTCTACCGGCGAAAGCTCCACAGGCTTGTTGACATAAGCCTTTACTGCGGTCATGCAGACTACCGACACCACGAGACAGGAAACGACAGTTGCCGACCAGCGGCGGATAACGATCCACTTCTTTCTGATCTTGCGCTTCTGAGCGGGATTGTCGTAAGGCTCGTTTGCCCGGAAACTTCTGATGATGAGCACCGCCGGTATTACAAGTGCCGCAGCCATAGTTGCGTAGATGAACAGGTCATTGTGGTTCGAGGAGAATTTGATGATGCCGAAAAGCACCTTGTTGGATCTTATGATCCTCTTTGTAACGAGCACGTTGATTATCGTGCAGACGTTCTGTATCGTGTTTACGGCGAGCGCTGCGGTCATTGCCGCAAACACCGCTTTCCGTGAAAGCCTTACCGCCCCTCTGTTTACGGCGATGCAGGTCAGCAGCATAAGAAGCAGTCCCAGCACCATACCGATCACCTTGAACAGCATATTCGTGGATACCATAGAGTTCTCGTTGAGCCAGATCGTGTAGGGGTATGTCATATACTCCGGAAGTGCGCGCAGAAGCTGTGCCGCCATTATAACGGTCAGCGCAGTTATCGTTACTGCCGCACCGGCTTTCGGAAGCTTCTTCCGGAGGGGTGTGAACACGAGGAAGATTACCAGCATTGCGATCATCACGATAGAGATCGTCATATCGCTGATGAACGGGTCTATCAGCTTGGTGTTGGTTTTCAGCACAGCCATTGCGCCCGCCGAAACGATTCCGATGCAGAAGCCGGTATATACGGCGATCCTGCCGCGTCCGGAGTATGCAAGTTTTATGTATGCCGTGATAAGAGCTATATATACAGCCGCCATGATCAGCAGCTCTGTTGTCGAGATCAGATATTTTAACAAGACCTTACCTCCAGTAAAGATTTTGTATATTATTTACAAAAAAAACAGTAGAGTAAAATGGGAAAATGCACAATATGATGCTTTCGGGAAATTCCCGCAAAAACGCGCGAAAGCGCTATGACGCACTTTGCAAAACAAAGTACCCCACAGCGCATTCGCTGTTTTGGATGAAAGAATATCGGCAGATCACCACTGCTGGATGTAATCCCAGCCGTCGAAGTTAACTTCGAGGTTGCCGTCTTTGAAGTAGTCGTCAAATGTACCGCCGGGGCCTGTCTCGGAGTCGGTGTGTACGAGGTAGCCGTTCTCCTCGGGGCTGTGGATAATGAACTTGAGGCTGTATGTGTCTGTGTTCGGGAGCTTTACGTTAGCGCCGTAGTGCGGACCGTCGGAAGCGCTCATTTCCATGAATGTACCGCTTGTAACTTCTGTACCGTCCTTGGAGATAACGTAGTCGATCGTGAGGTAGGGAACCCAGTCGCCTACGCCGAAGCCTACGCTGTTCTCGAGAGCGGAGATATCAGCCTCAAGGTGAAGGTTGTAGTCCTCTGTGTTGCCGTTGCCCATAGACATCGGAACAGGCTGGAAGTATACAGCGGATACGTTGAGGAAGCCAAC
>JAFVBZ010000138.1 GCA_017479645.1 Ruminiclostridium sp.
CGAGATGTGCTTGTTACCAAACGAGGTGTGTCATTGCCGGATAATATGGTTGTCGGTACAAACAGCAAGCGCCGTGCTGCCGGGATAAAAAAGCTCAATCCGAATGCAAGGATAGAAGGCATAACAGGAAATATCGACGTAAGACTGCGTATGCTCTACGACGGACAGTATGACGGGATCGTTCTCGGTGAAGCAGGCGCTTTGCGTTCCGGAGTAATGGTTGACGCAAGATTTGATTTTGCGGCAATAAGCTGGAAACTGCTGGTTCCGTCCGCGTGCCAGGGAATGATAGCCGTACAGTCCCGCACAGGAGAACTTCAGCATATAGTCTGCGCTGTCAATGACGAAGATACTTTCAGATGCTTCGAGACCGAGCGCAGAGCGGCAGAAGTCCTCTACTCGGAAGATTTGAGCTCCGCCGGGATATACGCATACATTTCTGACGGCATCATCACACTTACCGTAACCAAAGACCAGCAGAAAATACTGACAGACAGCGCACCTGTCACACTTCGTTTCGCACTTGCGGAACGGCTTACCGGTATGCTCTGACAAGGAGGCAGCAGATATGGGAAAACGTTCGGAAACAGGATATGTCAGCATCGGGACAGACGAGGTTGGATATGCAAAATTCGGCTCGGGAAGCAAAGCTTTCGTGATCTTACCGGGAATAAGTCTTACAAACATACTCGGTTCCGCTGAAAGCATCGCTTCCGCTTACTCTATGTTTTCCGAAAAATACACCGTCTGGGTATTCGACAGGCGGAAGAATATGCCGGAAGGCTATACAGTTGAAGGAATGGCAGAGGATACCGCTTCCGCTATGAAGGCTGCCGGCATCTCCGACGCTTACCTTTTCGGCACATCACAGGGCGGTATGATATTACAGTATCTCGCTGCCCGTCACCCGGAACTTGTACACAAGGCAATACTCGGTTCGACTACCTCAAAACTTTCGGAGAAAAACACCGCAAGTATCCTGCGGTGGTCTGAACTTGCAAAGAAACATGATCTCAATACGCTGTGCGGAGAATTTGCGGACTGCGTTTATTCGGCAGATTTTCTTGCCAGATTCCGGGGCGCGATCATCGAGTTCGGGAAGCTTGCATCACCGGAAGATGTTGAGAGGTTCCGGATCATGGCAGAAGCCTGCCGCGGTCTCGACACTTCCGATGAGCTTGGCAAAATAAAATGCCCTGTCTTTGTTATCGGTTCGGAATCCGATAACGTACTCGGCGGCGCGGCATCTCACGAGATCGCAGAAAAACTCGGCTGCAAACTGTTTATGTACGAGGGCTACGGTCATGCGGTATATGATGAAGCGCCGGATTATAAGCAGAAGATCTGGGATTTCTTCAATGATGAAGACTGAATGCAAAATTTTACAAAAAACTATTGACAAAGTGTGACATCTGTGATATAATATTTTAGTCAGCAAGTTATATGGTGGGTATAGCGTAGCTGGTCTAACGCGTCAGTTTGTGGCACTGAAGATCGTGGGTTCGAATCCCACTTCCCACCCCACAAAATAAAACCGTTCTCATTTTGAGGACGGTTTTTGTTTTGTGGCTGGTGGGAATAGGAATGAGAACCCACAAGGGTTAGGCGCTTATGCGCCGTCGAATCCCACTTCCCACCCCAGGCGCGACGGCGCCCCCGAATCCGCCTATGGTTATCCGTAGGCGGGTTATTTTTTCGCCCGTATCACAAACTACATCAGCAGATTTGAAACTCTTTGGAGTGTCTGCATCTCCGAATCCGCCTATGGTTATCCGTAGGCGGGTTATTTTTTCGCCCGTATCACAAACAATTTCAGTAGATTTGAAACTCTTGGGCGCGACTAAGCACCCGAATCACGTCTCGGTTTACTTGGGACATTTTTCCTCGATATTTTATTATTACTATGGTTGAATAATATTAATTTTTGTGATATAATGTATTTGTAAATGTTTACTTACAGGAGAAAACAATATGACAAACGAAGAGCTTTTATTGCAGGTAAATCCGGTTTTCCTTACGGCAAAGGGCTGTATAGGTCTTATGGCAGGCTCCGGCATAGAAGATGCACAAAGACTTATACCGTACATAGATATGTCAGCACTCAATAACGGAAAGAAAGTCGATACACCGCCTGAGATCCTGAAGGCATACAGCCTGAATGTTGAGGTTCGTTTCAATTACACAAACCTTATCGCGTTCAATTCCGGCTGTGATGTTATCGTCGATCTCCCCTGCGGTTACGCGCCGAGAGCGCTGGCTGCCGCAAGAGCCGGCAAACAGTACTACGGTTTTGACCTTCCCGCAGTTATAAACGAGATGGCTCCCGCAATTGATAAAGTAGCTACCGAGGAAGAGAAAAAGTTCATTCACTTTGAAGCGGTCGATGCCACAAATTATAATTCGCTGCGCAAGGCTCTTGACGGAGTTACCGGAAAGATCTGTATCGTAATGGACGGTCTTGTGGGATTCTTCACAGACCCGGAGCTTGATACCCTTACTGCCAATATACATCGTTTGCTGAGCGAGTTCGGCGGTATCTGGACCACACCCGATCCTTACATCAACCAGATTATTACCACTGTATTCACGACGATACTCGGCAGCGGCGGAGCAGATATAATAAAGACTATGAACGAAGGAAGCTCTAAAACCGCGGGTACAAGTTCCGACAAGAATGCAATGTCCACCGGCAACCCCGATGATGCAGTAAACTATCTGAAACAGCACGGCTTTGATGTTGACCGGGTCAATTACGCGGATAAGCTCCCGATGATGCTGAGTCTTGGCGGAAATACAGAAGCAATGAACAGACTTCGCACAGCATACCGCGATATTCCGCAGCTCGTTATGACTGCAAACAAATCCGCTGCTGTAAAGCCCGAAAAGACGGGAAGCGGTAAATTCGCTGTGGATATGTCGGTGACCGGAAACGCGCTGAAATGCGCACTGTCCGGTCGGCTCGATACAATGACAGCCCCCGAACTCCTGCAAAAATTCAACGACACCGACAAAAACAGCGTTTCCGCGATCACTGTTGACCTTGCAAATACAGAGTATATCTCTTCGGCAGGTCTGCGTGTAATGCTGATAATGTGCAAGTCCCTCAAGGATCAGAGCAATTTCAAAGTCATCAACTACAACAGTGAAGTTAAAGAGATCCTCGATGTGACCGGATTCAGCGATATTTTCGGCATAGACTGATATAGCAGGATAATACAAATGATCCCCGAAGCAGACTTAACTGCTCCGGGGATCGTTTTATACCATGATATCTTTTGCCTTTCTGTCACGCTTATGCCCACGGATTGCTGCTTTCGGGAGCTCTGATGCCCACAAGGATAAACTGCTCCCAGAGATACCACTTTCCGTCCTTTGCCTTGCGAAGCTGTACGAAACGAGGGCTGTCAGCGCCGCCGGAAGTAAGGAACATCTTCGCGTATCCCTCATTCTCATAGGAATAGGGGTTCTCGCTTACCGTAACCGTGTACGGCTCGGAAGGCTTGTAGTCGTTGGCAGGAACAGCACCCTTGAAATAGGAGCGCGGAACGTAATCCGCATCACGGAACCTGTCCTTTATAAAGCTGTATTCCGCGGGATTTATAGTGCGCGGTCCGCTTACGAATTCATACATCTTCTTTGAAAGCTCCGCGTCCTGGGGATAAAAGCACAGCGCAAGAACCACCATTGCCGCTGTATCGAAGGGCGTCGCAAACGAAGCCTGCGGAAGAGCGGTAAACTGCTCGAAAGTGTCCGGGAGCGAAGAAAATACCACATCAACGCTCTTGTTGCCGGAAGGCTGTGCGGTCTGCGCAGCAGGTTTGCCGATGTTGTCAAAAAGTCCCATAGTTATTTTTCCTCCTGTTATCCAACTGACGGACTATATCCGGAAATATTGCCGTAATCCGTAAAATCATGCACCTTCTTATTGGTGTCGTTTGAAGTTATCACAGTACCGTCCTTGCCGCTCAGACCGGGATACCACTCCGCGTGCTCGCCTTTGCTGTCGGTGAAGATGACCTTTGCGTCAGGATATATCTCGCTTACATTGCATTTCAGCAGGAACGGTTCTCCGTCCTCACTGTGATAGAGCGAATCCACTTCTCCGATATAGCCGCCGGGTTCAGACTGCGGAACTACAGATACAGTTCCCGCCTCATCAAACGGTATTACAAGATAAAGCTCCTGTCCGTCCGCAGTAGAAACAAACCTGTCTGCCGGCATATCAGCCGTAAACTCGAAATCCTCCGCTGTGCCGGTACTTATAAGGATATCCCGCACCTTTTCGTTCAGATCTGTTATCGACGGGTCAACCCAGCCGAGATATCTTACTCCGAAAAACTCATCATAATCAAGCAGAAGCTGGCGCTGTATCACAGCAGGTGACCACGGAGCAGGTGTGATAGTACCTTCCTGCCAGCCGAGCATATCGCTTGCGCTTCCCGCCGACATATCCATATTTATCGCATTGCCCGCAAAATCAGTGCCTTTAAGCGTCCAGGGGTCTATGTAGTACCATTCGACAGTGGCGGTATGATCGTCAACGATATCATACAGATGTATCGCCAAAGTACCGTCCTCCTGCGGTTCAAAGTCTATCTGCGACGGCACATATCCGTCGTGATTGCCGGAATAGTAAGCCTCGACGAGCATACGAAGTTCATCATAAGAACCGGCTTTTGAAACTTTCTCGTAAGCGGTTGTTTCAGCAGATGCAGCAGTCTCATCTGATGTGACTGCGTTTTCTTCTCCATCGGGAGAAATTATCCTGACATTCGCTGCCGGGACATACAGATAGCGCACGTCGTATTCGCCGATACCGACTATTCCGGTTATCTCCGCGACTGCATCATCGGGCGGGTAAGCGTCGGGAGAGTCCGTGTCGCTCAGTATCCATGTAAATCCGCGCGAGGAACCGTCTGCCTGCTTCTGCATCATAGCATTGCCGAACATACGTCTTCCGGTTTCACCGGTGCATTTCACTATCTTACCGTCATACTTCCCGGCAAGCATATCATTTGTGAAATTCACGATCTCTTCCCCGCTGTCGGGTTCTATCGTAATATCTATCTTGCTGTAATCCGCGGTAGCCGGATCTATGACCACAGCTTCCGTCTGCTCACCGGCAGGTGAATCCCAGTTCCAGTCTTCCGAAGAATCTGCGGTTTCGCCCTCGCTGTCCGTCTCTTCTACAACGATATCCTTACTCTCCGCAGTGGTCTCTCCGGTTTCAGAAGAAGAAGCGGGAGCCTGTGTCTGTGTGCAGGACGCCGAACCGGCAACTACTGCAGCAAGTGCAGCAGATATCAGTATTTTCTTCATATCGTTTTTCATTTGTATCATCTCTCCTTTCCGACTAATGATTTCATACAGTGAAACGGTGATAAATCACAGCATTATTATATCAGATCTTAATAACGAAATCAACATATTTCATAAAAAATCTCCCGTCCGTCATAAAAACCGCTCCGCTTGAGACCCGGGCGTTGCCCGGACCCGCCAGCCCCCTTTAAAAAGGGGGCTGGACCCCCTAAACCGATCCCGTGACACGGAAATTTGAGAGATGCTTCATAGATCCAGATCAGACTTTTTTAACAGAACAAACCGCTGAATGCAGACACATTCAGCGGTTCTCTGTATTATGTGATGAGAATTTCTTATTTCCGTTTTACGGTCATTCGGGTCAAGGGCTTTGCCCTTGCGCGATCCAGCCGCGCAGGCTGGCGCCGTCCGCGTAGGACAAGCGCGAAAGCGCAGGACAAGCGCGGAAGACCAAGCAGAGACCGCTTATTCTACACGGCCTGCTCTGCTCTCTTTGAGGATAACGTCGTGAGAGCCGCCCTCCACGATACTTGTGGAAGAAACGAGGGTGAGCTTTGCTTTCTCACGGAATTCGGGGATAGTAAGGCTGCCGCAGTTGCACATTGTCGAGCGAACCTTTGAAAGCGTCTGTGTAACATTGGACTTCAGCGAGCCTGCATAAGGAACGTAGCTGTCAACGCCCTCTTCAAACGAAAGCTTCTTGTCGCCGCCCATATCGTATCTCTGCCAGTTTCTCGCTCTGTTGGAGCCTTCGCCCCAGTACTCCTTGACGTATGTACCGTTGAGCATGAGCTTGTTTGTGGGAGATTCATCAAATCTTGAGAAGTAGCGTCCGAGCATTACGAAATCAGCACCCATTGCAAGTGCAAGCGTGATATGGTAGTCCTGTACGATACCGCCGTCGGAGCATACCGGAACATAGATACCGGTCTCCTCGAAGTATTTGTCACGCTCTGCGCATACCTCGATAAGCGCGGTAGCCTGTCCTCTGCCTATACCCTTCTGCTCACGGGTGATGCAGATAGAGCCGCCGCCGATACCTACCTTTATAAAATCGGCACCGCAGTCTGCGAGGAAGCGGAAACCTTCCTTGTCAACAACGTTTCCGGCGCCTACCTTTACGCTGTCGCCGTACTTTGCGCGGATCCACTCTATCGTGAGCTTCTGCCACTCGCTGAATCCCTCGGAGCTGTCTATGCACAGAACATCTGCGCCCGCTTCGATAAGAGCGGGAACGCGCTCGGCATAGTCACGGGTATTGATACCTGCGCC
>JAFVBZ010000139.1 GCA_017479645.1 Ruminiclostridium sp.
ATGTTTATCTGCGGATAATAAGGTTCATAGCCTATTTCTATAACGGACGCGGTAGCCGGATCCACAAAACAAGTCGAGCCGTCACGGTTGACTTCTTTCCAGCCGCTCGGAACGCTTATCTCGTACAAATCTGTATAATAATCGTACATCTCAAGCGGAGCTTGCTCTACAGCAGGCTCTGTTTCTTTTTGTTCGTGGTATTCCGGCAGCGGTTCCGGTTTGCTGGCAAGAAGGATCGACAGCAGAACGGCAACACCTGCCAAACAACCAATACTTATCTTATATCTTCCCATAATTCTCACCTCGTAACTATTATGATAGCAAAATTGGAGATCAGCTTTTTTAAAAACCAAAAGTATCCGCTCAATAATCCCGCGTCTGTAAATTGGTGTAAAAATATGCTAAAATAGTCCAAAAAGGTCTTAAGACCAGATTGGAGTGATTTAGCCTATGGACACGATTGAAAGCATAAAGACGGAAATTCGGCACAAAAAGTGGCGTGAGATGTATGAAGCCTACCTTTCAAGCGGACAAACAGTAACAGAATGGTGTGCAGAAAACGGAGTGACTAAAAAGACATTCTACTATCGGCTGCGTCAGATACGCAACGAGGCAATAGATCAGATCGAGCAGCACGATATCATCCCGGTCACATCTCCGCCGCCACTGGCAGCCATGACTAACGACACGATCAGGATCAGCAGTTCCGGGATTGACATCGAGTTTCCTGCAGACATATCGCCGGATATGATAACCGCGGCTATCAGAGGACTTCGTATATGCTGAAAGAACTCAATGTCGCGCAGACATACATCGTATGCGGATACACGGATATGAGGCGCTCGATAGACGGGCTGGCGGCAATCGTGAAGCAGAATTACGGACTCGAACCCTGCTCGGGAAGCCTGTTTCTGTTTTGCGGAAAGCGACGTGACAGAATGAAAGCTTTGTTGTGGGAAGGCGACGGATTTCTGCTCTTGTACAAAAGGCTTGACAACGGCAATTTTCAGTGGCCGCGTAATACCGCCGAAGCGAGACTGCTGACGCATGAGCAATATATCTGGCTGATGCAGGGACTCTCGATTGATCAGCCAAAGGCAATCCGTGTATCGGAACGGCATCGTGATGTTATCTGAAAGCAACGGTAATATGTTGATATATTTCTCCTTGATAACAGTGCGCAAATCCGCATAAACGCTGGACTTTTCAATGATTTTATGGTATAATTGTTAAAGTAGAATTCATTGGAAAGAGGTGCGTTTATGGAACAGATCAATCTCGAAAATCTTAGTCCCGAAATCATAAAATACATAAATGCACTCAAATCTGAAAATTCTTCTCTGCAAAAAGAAAATGTGGATCTGAAAAACAAGGTTCAGAAACAGGAGCAATTCATTTCAAATCTGACTGAAATGCTCGTGAATGACCGTAAGAAGATGTTTGGAAGGTCAAGCGAGCAAATGAAATATATCGAAGGCGCTGAGCAGATCTCACTTTTCAATGAAGCGGAAAAGGAATCTGCTGCAGGTGCATTCGAGCCCGATGAAAAGACACTTGTTGCAGCTCACGAACGCAGCAGGAAACGTACTAAAGAAGAACTTACCAAAGGACTGGAACACATCAAGCAGGTGTGTGAGATAACGCCCGCTGTCTGCCCCGACTGCGGAGAACCGCTTACCGAGATCGGTGTTGAATTTGTACGCAGTGAGCTGAATATCATTCCCGCGCAGATATTTGTGATCGACATTTATCAGAAAAGATACAAGTGCGAGCACTGCTCCGATGACGAACAAACAAATATATTCAAAGCTCCGACCCCTGTTCCGGTAATCAAAAAGAGCATGGCTACCGCAGCGACTATTGCGTATGTTATGCAGCAGAAATACCAGCTCGGACTTCCGCTGTACCGCATGGAGCAGTACTGGGACGCGGAAGGAGTTGAACTCAAACGCAATACTGTCGCGAATTGGATAATTCGTGGCTCGCTGTGGTTCAGACCGCTGTGGGAGCGCATGCGAGAGATACTGCTTTCCGAAGATATTATTCATGCCGATGAAACTCCTCTTCGTGTCCTGAAACGCGACGGACAGCAATTAGATTCACAGTCGAGAATGTGGGTTTTCTGTTCCGGTAAGCACTCAGAACACAAAATGTCGCTGTATTATCATCATGCGACACGTTCCGGAAAAGTCGCGCAGGATATTCTCGGTAACTATTCCGGTTATCTTCAGACCGACGGATATGCAGGATACAATATTCTCGATAAGGTTACGCACATTGGCTGCTTTGCACACGCCAAACGATATTTCGTTCAGTGCGTTCCAAAAGGCATTTCCGAGAAGGATTCAAAGGCAGCCCATGCGCTTGCTCTGATCGGCAGGATTTTTGCTGAAGATGAGAGCTTTGTTGACGTACCCGAAATTACCGGTGAGCAGCGTACAGCTTCACTCAAGCCGTTATTTGACGATTTTTTCGACTATATCTCAACAATAAATGCACCCGGAGGTTCCAAGCTTGAAAAAGCTGTGAACTATTCGTTGAATCAAAGAAAACAACTCGAAAACACGCTTCTTGACAGCAGACTTGAACTTACCAATAATCTCGCCGAACGTGCGATAAAGCCTTTCGTTGTAGGAAGAAAAAACTGGCTCTTCTGCGATACCGACAAGGGAGCCGACGCAAGCGCGCGATGCTACAGCATCATAGAATCGGCCAAGCTGAATAACCTCAATGTGTTTGCATATCTGTCACATCTCTTGACCGAGCTTCCGAAACTTGGTCAGGAACCGACTTCTGAACAGCTTGACAAACTATTGCCGTGGTCGGATGAGCTTCCGGAGTTTTGTAGATGATAGCCTAAAACATTCACCCGTAGTCTAATTTGGTCTTAAGACCTGTTTAGACTGCGGGGGATTTTTATTTCCCGAACGCGGGATTACTGATCGGATACGGAAAAATAGCCGTATGTGGGTTATGGCATCGTACATAGCCCGCATACGGCTTTGTTATATTGGGAACCTCTAAAAACCCAATTTGAGAGAAAAAGAGC